>NZ_JBHVEG010000193.1:0-11223 GCF_042802395.1 Promicromonospora sp. NPDC057488 | reverse complement strand
CCTCGATGCAAACTGCCGACCTCGATGCAAACTGCCGACCTCGATGCAAACTGCCGACCTCGATGCAAACTGCCGACCTCGATGCAAAGTGCCGACCTCGATGCAAACTGCCGACCTCGATGCAAACTGCCGACCTCGATGCAAACTGCCGACCTCGATGCAAACTGCCGACCTCGATGCAAACTGCCGACCTCGATGCAAACTGCCGAGTCCGCGGTGCAAACTGCCGAGTCAGCGGCGCCCGCCCGTCAGCCAGCGGGGCGGGGCGAACAGCCAGCGCGCGCCGATCCGCGGGGCCAGCGCGCCCAGGCCCAGGCCGACGCCGATCGCCGCGGCCCAGAGCACCACCGGCAGCCACTGCGACTGCGGCGCGGGGATCCAGATCGCGTTGCTGTACAGCAGGTACAGCAGCGCGAGCACCACCGAGGTGTGCGTGACGAAGACCGGCAGCGTGCGCGCGCCCAGCCAGCGCAGCCCGAGCGAACCGGGCACGCGGGAGACCAGCACGCTCACGGCCACCCCGGCCGGCACTCCGGCGACGTTGGCCAGCAGGTAGCAGCCGGGGACGTCGGCCAGGCCGAGCTGGCGCACCGCGACCTGGACCGCGAGCCAGAGGGCCACGGCGCTCAGCGCCCAGTACCACGTCATGCGCTCGGCGAACCGTTCGAGCAGCGACCGCAGGTGCAGGCCGCCCAGGAAGAACAGCGCGAACTGGGCCGTGCCGCGCCACGCGATGCTCTCCGGCTCCCAGCCCGCCAGCGCCCAGCCGCTCACGGCGGCCGCCGCCAGGAGCTGCACCGGCACGGGCACGCGGCGCAGCGCCCGCGCGACCACGAAGAACGCGGCCAGCGTCCAGAGGAACCACAGCTCCGAGCGGGGGACGAGCAGCGACCGGGCGAGCTGGTCCGCGAGGGTGCCCCAGTCGGCGTCGGCCACCTGGTAGTAGCCCGTGACCAGGCGGACCACCAGCGAGACGGGCTCCCACAGCACGAACACCCACGCGAAGTACAGCAGCTTGCCGCGGGCCAGCGTGGACCACGGCACCGTCGTCCACTTGCCGGCGAACATGCCCGCCACCGCGAAGAAGAGCGGCATGCGCAGGCTGCGCAGGGTCTCGTTGACCTCGCGCAGCACGCCCACCTCGTACCCCGTGGACCACGTCCAGTTGGTCGCGTGGTAGAGCACCACCAGGCCGATGGCGAGGCCGCGGGCGGCGTCGGGCCAGTCGAGCCGGACGGCGGAGCGGTGCGCGACGGCGGCCCGTCCTGGGGCGGGCGTGCCGTGCCGCGGGGAGCTAGAGGGGGTGAACATCGCCGGTCATCGTAGGACAGAGCGGGACGGAAGGCACCGCAAAGCGTGGTGTCAGTGCCCAGGAGTAGCCTGGGACCAGCCCCTCACCACATGACCCCTACCCGGGTCATGCCCGTGAAGGGCCCGTCGTCGTGCGCCCTCGAAGGAACAGATCTATGAACCTCACCGGCCTCCTCCCCACTCTTCTGCGCGATCCCGGCGCCTCCGCCGCCGTGGAGCACGTGCGCCTCCGCGGGTTCGCGGACGTGGTGGGGCCGGTGGGAGTGCGCCCGCCGCTGCTGGTCGCGGCGGCCGAGCGGCGGCCCCTCGTGGTCGTGACCGCGACGGGCCGGGAGGCCGACGACCTGGCCGCGAGCCTGCGCGGCTACCTCCCTGAGGAGCGGGCCGACGACGTCGCCGTGCTCCCGTCGTGGGAGACCCTGCCGCACGAGCGGCTCAGCCCGCGTGCGGACACCGTGGCGAAGCGTCTGGCGGTGTTCCGCCGGCTGGCGCACCCGGCCGAGGGCCACGGCCAGGCCGGCGAGGTCCGCATCCTGGTGATGCCGGTCCGCGCCCTGCTGCAGCCGGTCGTGGCGGGCCTGGGGGAGCTGGAGCCCGTGCAGCTCGAGGCCGGCACCACGGCTGACCTGACCGACGTCGCCGAGCGCCTCACCGCCGCCGCCTACACGCGCGTCGACATGGTCGAGCGGCGCGGCGAGTTCGCGGTGCGCGGCGGCATCCTCGACATCTTCCCGCCCACGGAGGACCACCCGCTGCGGTGCGAGTTCTGGGGCGACGAGGTCACCGAGATCCGCTGGTTCGCCGTGGCCGACCAGCGCAGCCTGGAGATCGCGGAGCACGGCGTGTGGGCGCCGCCGTGCCGCGAGATCCTGCTCGACGACGCCGTCCGGCAGCGCGCGGCCGACCTGGTGCCCAGCCTGCCGGGCGCGGTCGAGATGCTCGACAAGCTCGCCGCCGGCGTCGCCGTCGAGGGCATGGAGTCCCTCGCCCCGGTGCTGGTGGACCACATGGTCCCGGTCCTGGAGCTGGTACCCGAGGACGCCCTGCTCGTGGTCAACGAGCCCGAGCGCGTGCGCCGGCGCGCGCACGACCTCGTGGCGACCACCGAGGAGTTCCTCGCCGCCGCCTGGACCGGCGCGGTGGCCGGCGGTGCGGCGCCGATCGACCTGTCCGCGGCGTCCTTCGAGACCTTCGCCGAGGTGCGCGAGATCGCCGCCCGGCGCGGCCTGGGCTGGTGGACCCTGTCCGCCTTCACGCAGGACACGGAGCTCGCCGACGACTCGCCGGGCGGCGACGGGTCCGAGACCGTGTTCACGATCAGCGCGCGGGACGTCGAGTCCTACCGCGGCGACCTGGCCCGCGCGCTGGACGACGTGCACGGCCTGCAGGTCGCGAGCTGGCGGCTCGTGCTGACCACCGAGGGCCACGGCCCGGCCAAGCGCATGACCGAGCAGCTCTCGGCGGCGGGCACGGCGGCCCGGCTCGCGGGGTCGCTGGAGGAGGAGCCCGAGCCCGGCGTCGTGCACGTGGTCGCGGGCGGCGTCGGCAAGGGCTTTGTGGCGCCCGAGCTGCAGCTCGCCGTCTTCTCCGAGCAGGACCTCACGGGGCGCGCCGGGTCCGGCACGCGCGACATGCGCCGCATGCCCAGCCGGCGCCGCAACGTCGTCGACCCCCTCCAGCTCAAGGCCGACGACTTCGTGGTGCACGAGCAGCACGGCGTCGGCCGGTTCGTCGAGATGGCGCAGCGCACCATGGGCACCGGCGGCAACCGGGCCACGCGCGAGTACCTCGTGATCGAGTACGCGAGCAGCAAGCGCGGCCAGCCCGGCGACCGGCTGTTCGTGCCCACCGACCAGCTCGACCAGGTCACCAAGTACACGGGCGGGGAGGCGCCGTCGCTGTCCAAGATGGGCGGCGCCGACTGGAAGAACACCAAGGCCAAGGCGCGCAAGCACGTCAAGGAGATCGCGAGCGAGCTGATCCGCCTGTACAGCGCGCGCATGGCCACGCAGGGCCACGCCTACGGCCCGGACACCCCGTGGCAGCGCGAGCTGGAGGACGCCTTCGCGTACGTCGAGACGCCCGACCAGCTCGCCACCATCGACGAGGTCAAGGCCGACATGGAGAAGTCCGTCCCGATGGACCGCCTGGTCTGCGGCGACGTCGGCTACGGCAAGACGGAGATCGCCATCCGGGCCGCCTTCAAGGCGGTGCAGGACGGCAAGCAGGTCGCCGTCCTGGTGCCCACCACCCTCCTGGTGCAGCAGCACTACGAGACCTTCTCCGAGCGGTACACCGGGTTCCCCGTGAACGTGCGGGCGCTGAGCCGGTTCCAGTCGGCCAAGGAGTCCGAGGAGACGCTCGCCGGCCTCAAGGAAGGCAGCGTCGACATCGTGATCGGCACCCACCGCCTCATCACCGGGTCCGTCGCGTTCAAGGACCTGGGCCTCGTGGTGATCGACGAGGAGCAGCGCTTCGGCGTCGAGCACAAGGAGACGCTCAAGCAGCTGCGCACCAACGTCGACGTGCTGGCGATGTCCGCCACCCCGATCCCGCGCACGCTGGAGATGGCCGTGACCGGCATCCGCGAGATGTCCACGCTGGCCACGCCGCCGGAGGAGCGGCACCCCGTGCTCACCTACGTGGGCGCCTACGAGGAGAAGCAGATCGCGGCGGCCCTGCGGCGCGAGCTGCTGCGCGAGGGCCAGGTCTTCTACGTGCACAACAAGGTGGAGACCATCCAGCGCGCCGCCGGCCGGCTGAGCGAGCTCGTGCCCGAGGCCCGCATCGGCGTGGCCCACGGCAAGATGAGCGAGCACCAGCTCGACCAGGTCATCCGCGCCTTCTGGGAGAAGGAGCTCGACGTGCTGGTCTGCACCACGATTATCGAGACCGGCCTGGACATCTCCAACGCCAACACCCTGATCCTGGAGCGCTCCGACATGCTGGGCCTGTCCCAGCTGCACCAGCTCCGCGGCCGCGTGGGCCGCGGGCGCGAGCGCGCCTACGCCTACTTCCTGTACCCGCCCGAGAAGCCGCTCACCGAGACCGCGCACGACCGGCTCGCCACCATGGCCGCCCACACCGACCTCGGCGCGGGCATGCAGATCGCCATGAAGGACCTCGAGATCCGCGGGGCGGGCAACCTGCTCGGCGGCGAGCAGTCGGGCCACATCGCCGGCGTCGGCTTCGACCTCTACGTGCGTATGGTCGGCGAGGCCGTCTCCGCCTTCCGCGGCGACGCGGAGGAGGAGGCGCCCGAGGTCACCATCGAGCTGCCCGTGGACGCGCACCTGCCCGAGGCCTACATCGCCACCGAGCGGCTCCGGCTCGAGGCCTACAAGAAGATCGCCACGGCACAGGACGCCGCGGCGCTCGCGGAGGTCCGCGCGGAGCTCACCGACCGCTACGGCGTGCTGCCCGACGTCGCGGACGCCCTGTTCGACGTCGCCGACTTCCGCAACCACGTGCGCAAGGCCGGGCTCACCGACGTCACGGCGCAGGGCAAGTACATCCGGTTCGCGCCGGTCAACCTGCCGGAGTCGGCGCAGCTGCGCCTCAAGCGGCTCTACCCGGGCACCATCCTCAAGCCGGCGATCCGCGCGTTCCTCGTGCCGTTCCCGACCACCGCGCGGATCGGCGGGCGCCCGCTGCGCGGCACCGAGGTGCTCCAGTGGGCCCGGGGTCTCATCGACGCGGTGATTCTGGCGGACGTGGGGGCTGCCGCTAAGGTCGGCACACGCTCGTGACGCCGGGGTCGCTGCCGTGGGAGTAGGTGAAACTCGAATTCACAGCAAATGACCCGGACCGTATAGGCTCCACCCGCGTAACCCGCTCATCATGTCGTTTTGTGGAGGACACCGCATGGCTCTCGGACATCACGTGCGTGGACACCGCGCACGTGCGGCCATCAGCTCGATCGCGGCGGTGACCGCGCTCGGCGCCCTGCTGACCGGCTGCGCGACCGACTCTTCCGGGTCGACCGAAGGCTCCGCGCAGACCGTGGAGGTACGCCCGGAGCTGCGCGCAATGCTCCCGGGCGAGCTGCGGGCGGAGTCCACGCGGATCGCCGTCGGTACGGAGTCGGGCTACCCGCCCTTCGAGTACACGAACGAGGCCGGCCGCATCGTCGGCTTCGAGATCGACCTGTTCGACGCCGCGTCGAAGCGGCTCGGGATCAAGTACAACTTCGTGGACATGCCGTGGGACTCGCTGATCGACGAGCTGTACGCGAGCAACGTCGACGTCGTCGCCGCGGCGATGTCGGACACCGCTGAGCGCCAGGTCGAGTCCGACTTCGTGGACTACTACAACGACAGCGACGCGATCATGGTCCCGGCCGGCAACCCCGCCGGTATCAAGACGCTCAAGGACCTGTGCGGCCGCAACGTCGCGGTCCTGGGTGGCACCGACCCGAACGACTACACGTCGCAGCAGACGGCGCTGATCGCCCTGAACGAGAGCGACTGCAGGGCCAAGCCGATCGTGATCACGCCGTACGGCACCGACGCCGAAGCGCTCGCTCAGGTCGAGGCGGGCAAGGCCGACGCGGAGCTCACCCAGTGGTCGACCGGCGTCTACAACGCCAAGCAGGTCGGCTCCGGTGACATCTTCGAGGTGGCCAACACCGAGATCATCAACCCGACGCCCCTGGGCTTCCGGTTCCTCAAGGGCGACGTCGAGCTCGTCCGCGCCTACCAGGCCGCGCTGCAGAGCCTGATCGACGACGGCACCTACGCCGACATCCTGGAGAAGCACGACCTGTCGGTCGGCGCCCTGGAGACGGCCACGGTCAACAACCAGCAGTCGTGACGCGCCGCTGACCGCAGCGCCAGGAGGGCCGCCCCACACCGTGTGGGGCGGCCCTCCGGCTTTTCCACGATCCGGCGCGCGAGGCGGATCCTGGGCCCAGAGGCGCCGTCCTGCCCCCATCCGATTCCGCACCACGAAATAGTGGCTACCACAGTGACCGTTACCAGCCCCGTCGGTTAGCCTGGTAACCGAAAGGAGCAGTCATGGCCAGAACATCCCTCCGTACCCAGCGCGATCTCACGTCGCTCGGCGACCACGTGCGTGCCTGGCGCAAGATCCACGGCCTCACGGCCCAGCTCGTCGCGGACCGCGCGGGCATCACCCGCACCACGTTGCGGGCCATCGAGACCGGCACGGGAACGGTCAGTCTCGAGAACACGTTCGCGGTGCTGCGGGTGCTCGGCATGGCCGACGCCGTCGTCGGCGCGAGCGACCCGCTGACCACCGAGATGGGCCGGTTCCACGCGGAACGGGCCCTGCCGCAGCGAGTCAGGGTCCCCAGCTGAACGAGAAGAAGAGAAGGTGAGCGCCGTTGTCGATTCGTGTCGAGGTCGAGCTTCCCGGCGGGGGTCAGGTCCGCGCAGGTGACCTCGACATGCATCTCAACCGCGGCGGCGCCCTCGTGGGCTGCACGTTCCGCTACGACGCCGCGTACCTGCGCGACCAGCGCGCGTACGCCCTGTGCCCCGAGCTGCCGCTGACGCCGGGGAACATCCCGTCGGGCAGCGACCGGCCCCTGTTCGGCGTCCTGGCCGACTGCCAGCCCGACCAGTGGGGCCGCACGCTGCTGTTCAACGCGGAGCGACGCGCAGCCCGCGCCGAGGGGCGCGGCTTCATGACGCTGACCGAGGTGGACTTCCTGCTCGGTGTGCAGGACGAGACCCGGCTGGGCGCGCTGCGCTTCTCGCTCGACGAGGGCAAGACGTTCATGGGGCCGCCGCGCGCCGAGGTCCCCGACCTCGTGGACCTGCCGTCGCTGACCGACGCGGCGGACGCCGTCGCGCAGCACCGGGAGACCGACCACGACGTGCGGCTCCTGGTCGCCGCGGGAACCTCGATGGGCGGCGCCCGCCCCAAGGTGACCGTGAAGGACGCAGACGGCGACCTGTGGATGGCCAAGCTGCCCGAGAGCGGCGACCGGTGGGACGTCCAGGCGTGGGAGTACCTGACGCTGCGCCTGGCCTCGGACGCCGGCATCGAGGTGCCCGTCGCGCGGCTGCACCGCATCGGCCCGTCCCGCTCGATCCTGCTCACCCGCCGCTTCGACCGGCGTCCGGACGGCGGACGCATCGGCTTCCTGTCCGCGGACAGCCTCACGCAGAAGGCGTTCTTCGAGGTCATCGACTACCGCACGCTCGCCGAGACGCTGGCGGACCACTCGGGCCGGCCGGCCACCGACGGGCACGACCTGTTCCGCCGCGTCGCGTTCACGCTGCTCGTGCGCAACGTGGACGACCACATGAAGAACCACGGTTTCCTGCGGCGCGCGGACGGCTGGTCGCTGTCCCCGCTGTTCGACGTGAACCCCAACCCGTTCGCCGTCGTCGAGTCCACGCCGCTCCGCCCGGGCGGCACGCGGATCGACCGCGACGTGCGGGTGCTGCTCGCCACCGCGGACTCCTACGGCCTGCGGCAGGACGACGCCCGCCGCGTGCTCGGCGAGGTCGCCGCGGCGACGTCGGGCTGGTCGCAGATCGCACGCGACATGTCGCTGCCGCCGGAGGAGATCGCGCTGATGGCGGAGGCGTTCGAGAACCCCAACCGGGACGAGGCGCAGGCGGCCTGACAGGCGTTCCCGGTTGCCGCTGGCAGCCCGTCACAATACTCTCACCAATGAGAGTCTCAATCACGAGACTCTCATTGGTGAGAGTAACTGGGGGTGGCGTGTGAACGGCTTCATCGGACGTGACGCCGAGCTCGGGGTACTGCGCGACAAGCTGCGCGTCGTCAGCTCGGGCGAGCACGATCGGCCCGGACGCGCGTTGCTCATCCGGGGTCGCCGTCGGGTCGGAAAATCCCGCCTGGTCGAGCAGTTCGTTGATGGAGCAGGCCTTCCATACGTCTACTTCACTGCCGTCGGAGGGAACCGGAACGGCGACCTGGCGGGGTTCGTGGACGAGATCGCAGCGTCGAACCTGCCCGATGCCGCTATTGCCCTGGATTTCGCTGCCCCTGACACCTGGGACGCGGCATTTCGCGTGCTTGCCTCGCTTCTGCCACAGGACTCACCAAGCGTGGTGGTGCTGGACGAGGTCCCCTATCTGGTTCGAGAGGATGACGCGTTCGAGGGCGCGCTCCAGAAGGTGTTCGACCGCACCCTGTCGAAGCTCCCGGTCCTGCTGATCCTCATCGGGTCGGACATCGCGATGATGGAGGGTCTCAACACCCACGGGCGCCCGTTCTACCAGCGTGGTGTCGACATGATCGTGCCTCCGCTCACCCCTCGCGATGTGGCTGCCATGCTCGACCTATCTGCCGCGGACGCCTTCGACGCTTACCTCGTAACCGGAGGACTTCCGCTGCTCCTGACGGAGTGGGAGAGCGGGATGTCGCTCTGGGACTATCTCTCACGGTCCCTACAGAGTCCGACGTCGGCACTGCTGGTGAGCGGGGAACGGACACTTGCCGCCGAGTTCCCGTCCGAGACGCAAGCACGTGCGGTGCTCTCGGCGATCGGCCACGGGGAACGCACGTACTCGCTGATCGCCCGGGAGTCGAACGTCGGCCCGAACGTACTGTCCAGATCGCTCCAGCTGCTGGTTCAGAGGCGCACGGTCGTCGCGCAGACGCCCTTGTCGACGAAGCCGAGCAAGGAGACCCGCTACTGGATCGACGATCCCTACCTTCGCTTCTGGCTCTCGTTCGTCCAGCCAGGGTTTCCGCAGATCGAACGAGGGCGGGGCGATCGGGTCCTGCAGACCGTCCGGGACCGGTGGACGACCTGGCGTGGCCGTGCCGTCGAACCGGTTATCCGGGATGCTCTGTGGCGTCTGGCCGGTGATGAGCTCGTACCCGGGACCAACGTGGTCGGAGGCTACTGGACCCGGACGAACGACCCGGAGATCGACCTCGTTGGTGCGGATAGAGGTCCCGTCGCCAAGCGTGTGACCTTCGTCGGCTCGATCAAGTGGCTGGAGTCCCGGCCGTTCGACCACCGGGACGCGTCACGTCTGGTCGTGCACCGCTCTCAGCTGCCCGGAGCGACCGACGGCACGCCGCTGCTCGCCGTGTCGCGGAGCGGCAGCACGGCCGAGGGCGTCGCCGTCGTGTCGCCCGAGAAGCTGCTGGCCGCATGGGACAGCTAGGACACCAGGCGCAGGCGGCCTGAGTGCGCGGGGTTACGCTCGCGTCATGAGCGGCAACACCCGGCCCATCGAGGCCTCCATCCGCACGGACTTCCGCGACGAGATGGACTACGGCTCCTACCTGGGGCTCGACGCCCTCCTGTCGGCGCAGCACCCGGTGAGCGACCCACCGCACCACGACGAGCTGCTGTTCATCATCCAGCACCAGACCACGGAGCTCTGGCTCAAGCTGGTGGTGCACGAGCTGCGCGGCGTGCGGCGGTTCCTCGACAGCGACGACCTGCCCCGGGCCCTCAAGGGCCTGGCCCGGGTCAAGCACATCCAGCGCACCATCACCGAGCAGTGGTCGGTGCTCGCCACGCTGACCCCGAGCGAGTACGCGGAGTTCCGGGGCTCGCTGGGGCAGTCCTCGGGCTTCCAGTCCCACCAGTACCGCGCCGTGGAGTTCCTGCTCGGCAACAAGCACGCCGGCATGCTCCAGGTGTTCCGGGACAAGCCGGAGATCCACGCGCAGCTCGCGCAGCTGCTGGGGGAGCCCACGGTCTACGACGCGTTCCTGCGCCTGCTGGCCCGGCGCGGCCACGCGGTGCCGACCGAGATCCTGGAGCGCGACGTCACGCAGGCCTGGACCGAGCACCCCGAGCTGGTCGCCGTCTTCAAGACGATCTACGAGGACCCGCACGCCTACTGGGAGCTGTACGAGGCGTGCGAGGACCTGGTCGACATCGAGGACGCGTTCCAGCTCTGGCGGTTCCGCCACCTGCGCACGGTGCAGCGCACCATCGGGTTCAAGACCGGCACGGGCGGGTCGAGCGGCGTCGGCTTCCTCAAGCGGGCGCTGGACCTGACGTTCTTCCCGGAGCTCATCTCGGTCCGCACCGAGATCGACGGCCCGCTCGGTGTCTGACGGCGGGTCCACGACGCTGCCCGGCGTCGTCGACCACCACGTGCACCTGGGGCTGGTCGACCGGACGCTGCTCGCCGGCGGGCCGGTCACCGAGGTGCACGACTTGGGCTGGGACCCGCGCGAGGTGACCGCCTGGGCGGCCGAGCCGCCGTCGGGCGTCCGGATCCGGTACGCCGGGCCGTTCCATACCGCGCCGGGCGGGTACCCGAGCGGGCGCTCGTGGGCGCCGGACGCCGCGGTGCGGCACGTCGCCTCCCCGGACCAGGCCGCCGCGGCGGTGGCCGACGTCGTCGCCGCGGGCGGGTTCGCGGTCAAGGTCGCCCTGCACGCGGGCATGGCCCTGCTGCCCGACGACGTCCTGCGGGCGCTCGTGGACGCGGCGCACGCCGCGGGGCTGCCGGTGCTGGTGCACGCGGAGGGGCCGGGCCAGGCCGAGCGCGCGATCGACGCGGGTGCGGACACGCTGGTGCACGTGCCGTGGACCGAGGAGCTGCCGGCCGGCGTGATCGCCCGGGCAGCGCACATGACCTGGATCTCGACCCTCGCGATCCACGACGCGCCGGGCGGGTCGGCCGGCCTGACGCTCGCGTTGGCCAACGCGCGGCGGTTCGCCGCGGCGGGCGGGCGGCTCGTGTACGGCACGGACATGGGCAACGGGCCGACGCCGGTCGGGGTCAACGAGCGTGAGATCGAGCTGCTGGGGCGGGTGCTCACGGGGGAGGCGCTGCGCCGGGCGGTGCTCGGCCCGCCGGACGCCGTCCCCGCGTTGACCGCCCCGCGGCCCGTGCCGGAGACGGCGTCCGACCTGATCGCGTGGCTCCGGGCGGCGACCCGCCGCTGACCGCCCTTCGCTGGTCGAGCTTGTCGAGACCCGGGTCTCGACAAGCT
>NZ_JBHVEG010000192.1:0-11299 GCF_042802395.1 Promicromonospora sp. NPDC057488 | reverse complement strand
GTCCCGTTATTGCAGGGGTGCCTGTGGCAACGTACGCGAGCGAGGTGTGTTGCTGTGCGTAGACATTGTCCACGCACAGCAACACACCCCGGTGACCAACACTTTCCCGACGGCAGCCCAGCCCGCCGATCGAGAAGCCGACCCTACGACCCCAGGCCTACCGCGCCACCAGATCCGGCAGCGCCGAGCCCGCGACGTCGGCAGCGTGGAGGTGGCACGCCACCAGCCGCCCCTCCTCCGCCTGCGCCGTCCGCCCCAGCACCGGCAGCTCGGTGCGGCACACGTCCATGACGTGCGGGCACCGCGGCGCGAACGGGCAGCCCGGCTCGCGCTGCGACAGGTCCGGCGGGGCTCCCGGGATACCGGAGAGGTCACGCCGCGGCCCGTGCAGCGGAGGGAACGACCCGAGCAGGCCCGCGGAGTACGGGTGCCGCGGGCGCTGGTACACGTCGCGCGCGGCCGCCGTCTCCACGATCTCGCCCGCGTACATGACGGCGATGCGGTCGGCCACCTCCACGAGCAGGGACACGTCGTGCGTGATGAGCACCACGGAGAAGCCCAGCCGCTCGCGCAGCTCCATGACCTGCTCCAGGATCTGGCGCTGCATCACCACGTCGAGCGCCGTGGTGGGCTCATCCATGATGAGCACCTGCGGCTCCAGGGCCAGCGCCATCGCGATCATCACGCGCTGCCGCATGCCGCCGGAGAGCTGGTGCGGGTAGGCCCGCAGCCGGTCGGCCGAGATGCCCACCAGCCGCAGCAGCTCCGCCGCCCGCTCCCGGGCCTCGGCGCGCCCCATGCGGGGCCGGTGCGCCAGGATGCCGTCGACCAGCTGCTTCTCGACCCGGAACACCGGGTTGAGCGAGCTCATCGCGCCCTGGAACACGATCGCGATGTCGCGCCAGCGGGCCGCGCGCAGCTCGGCGTCGGACAGGGCGAGCAGGTCGGCCCGCTTGCCGTCGCGGCCCGTTAGCCACACCTCGCCGCCCGTGATCAGGCCCGGCGGCGGCAGCAGGCGCGTCGCCGCGTAGGCGAGGGTCGACTTGCCGCAGCCCGACTCCCCCGCCAGCCCCAGCACCTCGCCGCGACGCAAGGTGAGCGAGACCTCGCGCAGCACGTGCGTCGGGTCGTCGCCGAACCCGTAGTCGACGCTCAGGTTCCGGACCTCGAGGACCGGGTCCTCCGCCGTCGGCCCCGCGTCCCGGGCGACGCCCGGGTCCGTCTCCACACCTGCGCTCATGACCGCACCTCCCGCACCACCGGGGTGAACCCCACGCGCGGCCGGATGCCCCGGCGACGCAGCGAGCGCGCGTGCAGGCCGGTGGACCGCAGGCGGGGGTTGACGATCTCGTCGATACCGAAGTTGACCAGGGTGAGCGCCATGCCGAGCAGCGCGATGCACGCCCCGGCCGGCACGAACCACCACCACGCGCCGCGCTGCAGCGCCAGGTTGTTCTGCGCCCAGAACAGGATGGTGCCCCAGTTCCAGTCGCTGACCGGCGTGATGCCGATGAACGACAGTGTGACCTGGGACAGGACCGCGAACGTCACGGTGCCCACGAACCCGGAGGCGATCACGGCCGTCAGGTTGGGCATGACCTCCGCGAGCACGAGGCGCCAGGTGCGCTCCCCGTTGGCGCGGGCCGCCTCGACGAAGTCGCGCTTGCGCAGCGACAGCGTCTGGGCGCGCAGCACGCGCGCGCCCCAGGCCCAGCCGGTCGCCCCGATGACCAGCGCGACGGTGAGCCCGCCGGCCGACGGCAGCTGCGCGGCGATCAGGATGATCAGCGGCAGCTGCGGGATGACCAGGAACATGTTCGACAGCGCGGACAGCGACTCGTCGCCGATGCCGCCGATGAACCCGGCGGTCACGCCGACGAGCACGCCCACGACGGTGGCGCTCACGCCGGCCACCAGGCCCACGACGAGCACGCCGCGAGCGCCCACGATGATCTGCGACAGGATGTCGCGGCCGGTGTGGTCGGTGCCGAGCCAGTGCGTGACGGACGGCGGGCTGAGCAGCGCGTCGCTGACCTGGTTGGGGTCGTAGGGCGAGAGCCAGGGGCCTACCAGCGCCAGCAGCGTGAAGAAGCCCAGGATGACCAGGCCGGTGATGACCTTGCCGTTTCGGAGGAACAGCAGCTGGTTCTTCATCGGTCCTCCGTCCGGGTGCGGGGGTCGAGCAGGGCGTAGGCGAGGTCGGCCACCATGTTCGCCACGAGGACGGACAGGGTGATGACCAGGAAGCAGCCCTGCATCAGCGGGTAGTCGTGGGTGGAGACGGCCTGGTAGAGCGTGTAGCCGATGCCCTGGTAGGAGAAGACCATCTCCATGATGAGCGTGCCGCCGACGACGAAGCCGAGGGACAGCGCGAAGCTGGAGACCTGGGGCAGCACGGCGTTGCGGGCGGCGTAGCCGAGCATGACCTGCCGCTCGGGCAGGCCCTTGGCGTGCGCGACGGTGACGTAGTCCTCGGAGGAGACGGTCACCATCATGTTGCGCATGCCGAGCACCCAGCCGGCCACGGAGGACAGCACCACGGTCAGTGCGGGCAGGAACCCGTAGTAGATGACGGACCCGATGAACTCGCCGCTGAACGCGGGCACGAGCCCGCGGTCGTAGCTGCCGCTGGACGGGAACCAGCCGAGGTTCACGGACAGCACGGCGATGGTGATCAGGCCCAGCCAGAAGTACGGCACGGCCTGGAAGAACGTCGCCACGGGCAGCAGCCCGTCGGCCCAGGTGCCGCGGCGCCAGCCGAGGAACGTGCCGATGAGCGAGCCGATCACGAACGCGATGATCGTGGCTACGCCGACGAGCCCCACGGTCCAGGGCAGCGACTGGTTCACGATGTCGGCCACGGGCGTCGGGAAGTGCGTGAACGACAGCCCGAGGTCGCCCCGCAGGAGCAGGCCCCAGTAGTCGACGTACTGCTGCCACATGCTGGTGTCCTGGTCCAGCCCGAACAGGACGCGCAGCGAGTGCTCGGCGTTGCTGTCGATGCGGCCCTGCATGCGGCCGAGCAGGGCCGTCACGGGGTCGCCCGGCAGCATGCGCGGGATGAAGAAGTTGATGGTGATCGCGGCCCACGCGGTCAGCGCGTAGAACACGACCCTGCGCAGCAGGAACCTCATGCGGCCACCTCCCCGCCACCGCTGGTCGAGCGCCCGCTGGTCGAGACCCCACCGCTGGTCGAGCCCGTCGAGACCAAGGGCCGCCCCTCCCGCTCCGAGTACCCCCAGCAGGCGGCGGACCGCCCGGGCGCGACCTCGATCAGCTCGGGCGTCTCGGTCCGGCACAGGTCGGTCGCGTACGGGCAGCGCGGCGCGAACCGGCAGCCGGGCGGCGGGTCGACGAGGCTCGGCGGCTCGCCGCCGGTCCCCTGCTCGCGCACGGCCGCCGCTCCGACGCCCGCGAGGTCGTCGGGGTCGGGCGCGGAGGCGATGAGCAGTCGCGTGTAGGGGTGCAGCGGCTCCTGGGTGACGGACTCGCTGTCCCCGGTCTCCATGACCTGCCCCGCGTACAGCACGGTGGTGCGGTCGGCGAAGTAGCGCGCCGAGGCGATGTCGTGCGTGATGTACAGGACGGCGATCCCGAGCCGGTCGCGCAGGTCGGCCAGCAGGTTGAGGATGCCCAGCCGGATCGAGACGTCCAGCATGGAGACGGGCTCGTCGGCGAGCAGCACCTCCGGGTCGGCGGCCAGGGCCCGCGCGATGGCGATGCGCTGCCGCTGCCCGCCGGACAGCTCGTGCGGGAACTTGTCGACGTACCGCGTGGCGGGCGTGAGGTGCACGCGCTCCAGCAGCTCGGTCAGGGCTGCCTCCAGCTCGGCCCCGCGCAGCTTGCCCCCGCTGGACTGGCGCCGGTGCAGGCGCAGCGCCCTGGTCAGGGTGTAGCGCACGGGGTGCACCGGGTTCAGGGAGGCGAACGGGTCCTGGAAGATCATCTGCACGCGCCGCACGTACGCGCGGAAGGCCCGGCGGCCCCGCAGGCGGGCCTCGGCGCCGTCGAGCAGCACCTGCCCGCCCGTGATGGGGATCAGTCCGGCCAGCAGCCGGGCGACCGTGGACTTGCCGGACCCCGACTCCCCCACCACGGCCAGGACCTGGCCGCGGTGGAGCTCGAGGCCCACGCCGTCCACGGCGTGGATCGCCCGGGCGGGCGAACGGCCGCTGACGCGACCCCCGCCCGCCCGGAAGTGCTTGGTGAGGCCGTGCGCGGCCAGCACCGGTGTGCTTGTGCTCAACTCTGTCCTGCCACCTTGAGGTTCATCAGGATCTGGGCGGCCTGCACCCCGGTGGGCTGGGGCTGGTTGTACGGGTCCTCCTCGGAGGGCCAGCCCACGTAGTTCTGCGTCGAGTACTGCGCGGTGGCGGGGCGGGTCCAGATCGCGATGCCCGGCACCTCCTCGACGAACACCTTCTGGACGGTCTCCAGGGCGGCGGTGCGCGTGGCGTCGTCGGGCGCCGCGGCGTAGTCGGCGAGCGCCTTGGTGGCGTCGTCGTTCTGGAAGCGGCCGAAGTTCCAGGTGGCCGGGTCGCCGAGCTTCTCGTAGTGCGCGCCGTCGAGGATGTCGGAGTACATGTCCCAGGGGGTGGCGCCGCCGTCGGTCCAGTGCAGGGTGGCCTGGAAGTCGCCGCCGGGGATGACGTCGGCGAACCAGCCGTCCTGGTTGACGGGGTTGACGGTGGCGGTGGCGCCGAGCTCGGCGGCCGAGTTCTTGATGAGGTCCAGGGCTGTCAGGTAGTCGTTCCAGCCGGCCGGGTTGACGAGCTCGAACGTCACCTCCTCGCCGTCGGGGTCGACGAGCTTCTCGCCCTCCCAGGTGTAGCCGGCGTCCTCGAGCAGGGCGCGGGCGCCCTCGACGTCGACGGCGTACTCCTGGTCGGCGTAGTCGGCCGAGAGGAACTCCTCGCCGGCGGGCAGCGGCAGGCCGGTGACGCTGGTCAGGGCGGGGTTCACGCCCGAGGTGGCGACGTCGACGAGCTCCTGGCGGTCGATGACCATGTTGAGGGCCTGCCGGAACGCCTTGTCGTCGAACGGCTTGGTCTCGTTGTTCAGGTAGAGCACGTCGATGCCGAGGCCGCCCGCGGCGTACTGGTTGTAGTGCTCGGGGTCCTGGGCGATGTAGACGTTCTCGAAGTCGGCGATGAACGTCCAGCCCCACTGCGCCTCACCGGTGGTCAGGGCCGTGGTCAGGGCGTTGTTGTCGTTGTACGACGAGTACCGGATCTCCGGCACGGCGGGCTTGCCGCCCCAGTAGTCGTCGCGCGCCACGACGGTCGCGGCCTGCGGCGTCCACGAGTCCAGCGTGTAGGGGCCGGTGCCGACGGGGTCGGGGTTGGTGTCGGTGGTCGGGTCCTCGACGTCGGCCCAGATGTGCTCGGGCACCATGACCAGGTCGTACAGCTTGGACTGGTTGACGAACTGGCCGGCGGTGAACGTGACGGTCACGGTGGAGCCGTCGGTCTCGATCGTGTCGTACGGCAGGGCGCCGGTGTTCAGCGCCTCGAAGTCCTTGCGGAGCTGGATGGAGAACGCGATGTCGTCGGCGGTGAACTCCTCGCCGTCCGACCAGGTGACGCCCTCGTGCGGCGTGATGACGGCCTCGGTGAAGTCCTCGTTCCACTCGACGCTGTCGGCGAGCCAGGGCTTCGGGTCCTCGGACGGCCGGGCCTGGTTGCGCATCATCAGCGGCTCGTAGATCGCGAAGGCGTAGCCGAGCGAGAGCGCGGACGATCCGGTGGCGAACGGGCTGTGGTTCTCGGTCTGGACGCCGTTCGGCATGCCGACGGTCAGGGTCTCCCCGCCGCCCGCCTGGGTGGCGGTGCCGCCGCCCCCGCCGCTGCAGGCTGCCAGCAGCGCGACCGCTGCCGCGGCCGCCGCCACGGCGACGTGCTTGTGAATCCTCACGGTGTGCCTCCTTGCACTTGTCCCTCGCGGGACGGATGGGGTGTGTGTCACTTGGCTCCGGCGCCGGGTTCCTCCCCGGGCCGGACGGTCAGCTCGTTGGTCAGGCGCAGGTCCGCTACGGACCTGCCGGTGCGCAGCCGGTAGGTGCCCGGCGGCGTGGTCCAGCCCTGGGTCTGCGGGTCCCAGACCTGCAGCGCCCGGGTGGGGACGGGGACGCGGACGGTCGCGCTGCCCATGGCGGGCACGTCCGCGACGGCGAAGCCGCCGAGCCAGCGCACGGGGCGGCTCGGGCCGCCCTCGGGCGCCTCGACGTAGACCTGGACCACCTCGCGGCCCGCGCGGGGCCCGGTGTTCCGGACGGTCACGTAGGCGGTCAGGGTCGCGGGGGCGTCGTGCGACTGGCCCCAGGCGAGGACGGCGTCCTCGTACTCCCAGGAGGTCCAGCCCAGACCGTGCCCGAACGGCGCGGCAGGCGCGGGGGCGGCGTCCGCCCCCGCGGCCAGCCGCCGCTCCCAGGCCCGGTAGCCGACGTCGGTCCCCTCGGTGTAGTCGACGACGCCGTCCACGGGCCGCGCGTGCGGCACGGGGACGTCCTCGAAGCGCGCCGGCAGCGTCCACGGCAGGCGCCCGGACGGCTCGGTGACTCCGGTGAGCACGTCGGCGAGCGCGGTGCCCGCCTCCTGCCCGGGCAGCCAGCCCCACAGCACGGTCGGCACGTCGGCCAGCCACGGCAGCAGCACGGGCGCGCCCGCGTTGACGACGACGACGGTGCGCGGGTTGGCCGCCACGACGCGGCGCACGAGCTCGTCCTGGTTGCCGGGCAGGTCCAGGTCGGGGCGGTCGTAGCCCTCGGACTCGACCTCGGCGGTCGTGCCGATCAGCACCACGGCGACGTCGGCGGCGGCCGCGGCCTCGACAGCGGCGGCCAGCTCGTCGTCGGCCGAGGGGCCGGGCAGCCGGTGCACCAGGGCGGCGCGCACGAAGTGCCCGTAGCCCACGGCGTGCACCACCTGGACGGTCGCGTCCAGGTCGGCGGCGCCGCTGGCCTCCGCGAGCGCCGCGATCGGGTGGTTGTGCCCGGAGGACAGCACGACGTCCTCGGTCACGCGCGTGCTGCCGGTCGCGACCTCGGCGCCGTCGAGGAGCACCCGGTGGATGCCGACGGTGCCGACGCCCAGCTCGTGGGTGCCCGGCTCGTCGAGCCGGACGGTGGCGCGCAGGCGGACGGCGTCGGCGTCGGGCCGCGCGTCCTCCAGCCAGCCGGACCACTCCGTGACGGTGTGCTCCTCCAGCGTGCTGCCGTCCGCGGCCAGGACCGTGACGCGCAGCCCGGGCTCGCCGGTGACCGGGTCGGCGCAGCGGCCGAGGTCGAGCTCGGGCGGGTTGTGCAGGGCGCGGGCGCCGGCCAGCAGTGTCAGCTCGGAGCCCTGGGGCAGGGCGGCGCGCAGCTCGTCGGCGGGGTAGGTCAGGTGGTCGGGCTGCACGAACGAGGAGCCGCCGCCCTGGAAGAACGGCTCGACGGCGGCAGGCCCGAGCAGCGCGACGCGCAGCGGCCGGGCGCCGTCGGACACCAGCGGCACCAGCCCGGCGTCGTCCTTCAGCACGACGACGGAGCGGGCGGCGAGCTCGCGGAGCAGCTCGCTCGACGCCGCGGTGGCGGGCGCCGGGTCGGTGACGGCGTGGAGCGGGTGGGCGGCGGCAGCGCGGTCGCCGCCGGGCACCACGAGCCGCCCGGTGCGGCCGGCCAGCCGGAGCAGGCGCAGCACCTTGTCGTCGAGCTCGGACGCGTCGACCTCGCCGGAGCGGATCGCTTCCAGCAGGCCGTCGCCCCAGGCGCCGTCGGGTCCGGGCATCTGCAGGTCCAGGCCGCCGCGCACGGCGGGCGCCACGGACTGCGTGGCCACCCAGTCGCTGACGAACAGGCCGTCGTAGCCCCACTCCGCCTTGAGCAGGTCGACCACGAGCGGGCGGTGCTCCAGGAGCGGCGCCGCGACCCCCTGCGTGTCGGCGCCGTTGTAGGCACCCATCACGGACCACGGGTTGACGTCGCGCACCAGGCGCTCGAAGGGCGCCAGGTAGGCCTCGCGCAGCGTGCGCTCGTCGAGGCGCGCGAGGTAGCGGGTGCGCTCGGTCTCGGAGTCGTTGGCCACGTAGTGCTTGACGCACATGCCGACGCCCTGCTCCTGCGCCGCGCCGACCAGGGCCACCGCGATCTCGGCCGTCAGGTGCGGGTCCTCCGAGTAGCACTCGAAGTGCCGGCCGCCCACGGGCGTGCGCTGGAGGTTGACCTGCGGGGCGAGCACGACGTCGACGCCGTGGCGGCGCGCCTCGGCAGCGAACAGCACGCCGGCGCGGCGGGCCAGCTCCAGGTCCCAGGTCGCGGCCAGCGCGGACGGCGCGGGGAACATCGCGGACGTGCCGCCCTCCGGGCCGCGCACGCCCACCGGGCCGTCGGACATCACCACCGGCTCCAGCCCGAGGCGCGGCACGGCCGTGGTCGTCCACATGGACGCGCCCACGACGAGCGACACCTTCTCCTCGACGGAGAGCTCCGACAGGAGCCGGAGCAGCTCGGGCTCCGTGGCGACTGCCTGCGTGGTGACTGCCTGCGATGACAAGTGCTTCTCCGTTCGGCGGTGGACGGCTGCCCGCATTCAACCACACTTACTTACTGGTAAGTAAGCCCGCATTCTCGGTTATCGTGAGCCCATGCCAGAAGCGACCGGGCAGGCTGCCCCGAAGGCCAAGCGACCCACGCGCGACCAGCGGCGGGAGGAGATCCTCGCCGCCGCGACGCGCGTGTTCGGGTCCAAGGGCTACCACCAGGGCTCGCTGGTCGACGTCGCGGCCCAGGTGGGGATCACGCACGCGGGCGTGCTGCACCACTTCGGCAGCAAGGACAAGCTGCTGTGGGAGGTGCTGGAGTACCGCGACCGCGTGGACGTGCAGCACCTGGAGGGCAAGCACATCCCGGGCGGCATCGAGCTGTTCCGGCACCTGGTCACCACGGCGCGCCTGAACGCGGAGCGCCGCGGCATCGTGCAGGCCTACGCGGTGCTTACCGGCGAGTCCGTGACCGACGGCCACCCGGCCTCCACCTGGGTCGCGGAGCGGTTCACCGTGCTGCGGGGCGAGATCTCCCAGGCCGTGCGCGAGCTCGCCGCCGAGCGCGAGGTGACCCTGCCCGAGGGCGAGCCGGAGCGCGCCGCGGCCGCGGTGATCGCCGTCATGGACGGCCTGCAGCTCCAGTGGTTGCTGGACCCCGCGGCGGTGGACCTGGCGTCGGGCACGGAGTTCGCCATCGAGTCGATCCTGACGGCCACCCTGGGCGCCCCTGTGCGGATCACGGGCTCCTGACCCACGACCCGCACGGCGTCACCACTCGGTCTTGAGCCGCCGCTTGTCGCGCTCGCTCGGCGGCACGTCCATCGTCTGCAGGGTGAACCCCATGACGTCGCTGAAGACCGGGGCCGCGACGTCGCCGCCAAAGATCGAGCTGTGCGGGCTCTTGAGGAAGACGGACACGGTGTACCGAGGGTCGTCGGCCGGCGCGACGCCGATGAACGACGCCATGTACGTCCAGCCGTTGCCAGCCGGCATCTGCGCGGTACCGGTCTTGCCCGCCACCCGGTAGCCCGGCACGGCGGCATTCTTGCCCGTGCCCTCGTCCCCGGTCACGGTCTCCATCATCTTGACCAGGGTGTCGGCGGTGTCCTCGGAGACCACCCGCTTGCCCGGCTCCCGCTCCGCCGGCGTCCTGGTGCCGTCGGGGCTGGTGGAGCCCTCGAAGAGCGTCGGCGTCATGCGCACGCCGCCGTTGGCCACCGTCGAGAACACGCTGGTGGCCTGCATCGCGTTGACGGACAGGCCCTGGCCGAACAGCACCGCGTACTGCGTGCGGCCGTCCCAGTCGGCGACGTCGGCGGGCGGCATGAGGCCCACGGACTCGCCCGGCAGGCCCAGGCCGGTCGGCTCGCCGAAGCCGAACTTGTACAGGTAGTCCTGCCGCGTCTGCAGCGGGATCTTCTCGCCGGCCTGCACGGTGCCCGTGTTCGACGACTGGGCCAGGACCCCCGTGAGCGTCAGCCGCTCCACCGGGTGCTCGTGCGAGTCGCGGAAGGTCTGCCCGTTGGGCGTCGTGTAGGTGTACGGCACGGTGAACTTGCTCTCCGGCGTCCAGTAGCCGCCCTCCAGGGCGGCGGCCATGGTGATCACCTTGCCCGTCGAGCCGGGGTCGAAGACGTCCTTGACGGCGCGCGACCCGCCCGCCACGTCCGACGTCGACCGGTCGTTCGGGTCCGTGGCGCCCGAGTCCGCGAGCGCCACGATCTCGCCCGTGCGGATGTCCTGCACGATGACGATGCCGTACTCGGCGCCCGTGGTCCGCTTGGCCTCGTCGATCGAGTCCTGCGCCTTCCACTGGATGTCGTGCACCAGCGAGAGCTGGATGCTGTTGCCCGGGACCGCCGGGACCGACTCCTGGCCGGCGGCCGGGATGCGCAGGCCGTCGAGGCTGCGCTCGTAGGTGTCGGAGCCGGGCGTGCCCGCCAGCAGGTCGTCGTACGCCAGCTCGATGCCGCCCTGCCCGGCCTGCTCGTCGTTCACGAAGCCGACCAGCGAGCCCGCCACGGTCTTCGACGGGTAGGTGCGCCGGGAGGTCAGGTCGGTGCGGATGTACGCACGGATCTCCAGGTCGGCGATGGCGCGCTGCACCTGGGGCACCACGTTCTTGGCGAGCACGCGGTAGCGCGACTCGCCCACGAGCTTGGCCGCGAGCTCGTTCTTGGGCTCGTCGAGGATCGGCGCGAGCAGCTGGGCGATGCCCAGGGCGCCGTTCTCCACCTTGTGGCCGTCCGCGTCGACGCGGCCCGCGCCGCGGAAGTCCTCGATCGCCACCGGGTCGCCCACCACCTTGTACCGGTCCACCGAGGTGGCCAGCACGACGCCGTTGGCGTCCGTGATGTCGCCGCGGTGCGCGGGCGTGATCGCGGTGGCCGTGCGCTGGGCCTCGGCCTTCGCGGCCAGGGTCGGCCCCTCGATGAGCTGCACGTGGACCAGCCGCACCAGGAAGACGAGCACGACCACGGCCGCGATGCCGATCAGCCAGCGCTGCCGCTTCTCCGGCCGGCCGGGCCGCGGCGGCAGCGGGCGCGCCACCCGGGACCGGGCGGGCCGGGCCTGGGTCGGGGAGGCGCGGGGGCCGTCAGGTGCCTGAAGGCCCAGCCGCGTGCTGGTGGCACGGGGCTGGGCCTTGGCGGGCTGCTTCGTGGCGGGCCGCTTCTTCGCCGGTTGCGACTTGGCCGGCTGCCTCTTTGCCGGCTGCTTCTTCGGCTGGCGCGGCGGGGTGGAACGCGAGCCGGCAGCGCGCCCCGAGGGGGTGCGTGAA
>NZ_JBHVEG010000191.1:0-11436 GCF_042802395.1 Promicromonospora sp. NPDC057488 | reverse complement strand
GGGCTCCCCGACGGGAGCCCGGCCTCGGTCGTGTGCTCTGGATCAGGCCGCGACGGCCGCGCGCAGCTTGGCGCCCAGCTCGCCGTCGACGTTCGTCCAGTACTGGAAGAAGCGCTCCCGGATCTCGTCGATGGTGATCGACTGGCCCTGGCCGGTCAGGGTCTCCAGCAGGCGGGCCTTGGCGCCGTCGTCGTAGACCTCGCGGTAGAGCGTGCCCGGCTGGACGAAGTCGCCGTCCTCGCTGTGCAGCGTGGCCGCGGTGCGGACCAGCTCGCCGTCCTGCGCCCAGGAGCCGTCGTGCCCGCGGGCGGGGTCGGCCACGGGGCCGCCGAACGAGTTCGGCGCGTAGTTGGGCGTGCCCACCTCGTTGAAGTGGTGGCGCTGCGAGCCGTCCTGCGAGTAGTTGTGCACCGGAGCGGCGTGCGGCTGGTTGACCGGCACCGACTGGTAGTTGGTGCCCACGCGGTAGCGCTGGGCGTCCGGGTAGGAGAACACGCGGGCCATCAGCATCTTGTCGGGCGAGATGTCCGTGCCCGGGACCTGGTTGGCCGGGGACAGCGCGATCTGCTCGATCTCCGCGAAGTGGTTCTTCGGGTTCCGGTTCAGCGTGAAGTGGCCGAAGTGGATCAGCGGGTAGTCCGCGTGCGGCCAGACCTTGGTCAGGTCGAACGGGTTGAAGCGGTAGGTCTTCGCGTCGTCGTACGGCATGACCTGGACCTTGATGTCCCAGACCGGGTTGTCGCCGCGCTCGATGGCCTCGTACAGGTCGCGACGGTAGTAGTCCGCGTCGGCGCCGGCGATCTTCTCGCCCTCCTCCGGGCTGAGGAACTTCACGCCCTGGCGGGAGATGAAGTGGTACTTGACCCAGAACTTCTCGCCCGCGTCGTTGGTCCACAGGTAGGTGTGCGACCCGTAGCCGTTCAGCTCGCGCCACGAGGCCGGCAGGCCGCGGTCACCCATGAGGTAGGTGACCTGGTGGGCCGACTCCGGCGACAGGGTCCAGAAGTCCCACTGCATGTCGGCGTCGCGCAGGCCCGACCAGGGGAGGCGCTTCTGCGAGTGGATGAAGTCCGGGAACTTGATCGCGTCGCGGATGAAGAAGACCGGCGTGTTGTTGCCGACGATGTCGAGGTTGCCCTCGGTCGTGTAGAAGCGCAGCGCGAAACCGCGCACGTCGCGCCAGGTGTCGGGGGAGCCCATCTCGCCGGCCACGGACGAGAAGCGCAGCGCGACCTCGCCCTTGGCGCCCGGCTGGAAGGCCGCCGCACGCGTGTACTGCGACACGTCACCGGTGATCTCCCACTCGCCGAAGGCGCCGCCGCCCTTGGCGTGCACGATCCGCTCCGGGATGCGCTCGCGGTTGAACTGCGCGAGCTTCTCGACCAGGTAGCGGTCGTGGAGGACCGTGGCGCCGTCGGCGCCGACGGTCAGCGAGTGCGCGTCACTGGCGACCGGGGTACCGGTCTGCGTGGTGGTGTAGGGAGTAGTCATTCAGACGTGCCTTCCTCTGCTGCTGCTTGCGGGGGTTCTTGCGGGGTTCCAGCGGGGCTGGAAGGTCTGTGCGGTCAGGGCTGCGCGGTGGGATCCGCGCCGGAGCCCTGGTCGCGGCAGTCGGGACACAGGCCCCAGTACGTCACCTCGGCGGTCTCGACCACGAAGCCGTGGTCGTCGCTCGGGGTGAGACAGGGCGCGTGGCCCACCGTGCAGTCCACGTCGCCGATGGCGCCGCAGCTGCGGCAGACGATGTGGTGGTGGTTGTCGCCGGTGCGGCGCTCGTAGCGGGCGGGGTGCCCGGCGGGCTCGATGCGGCGCAGGAGCCCGGCGCCGGTCAGCGCGTGCAGGAGGTCGTAGACCGCCTGCACGGACACCGTGCCGAGCTCGGCACGGACCGAGCTCAGGACGGCGTCGGCCGTGGCGTGCTGGTTCTCGCCCACGGCGCGCAGCGCCGCCACCCGGGCGGCGGTCACGCGCAGGCCGGCGCCACGGAGGAGGTCCTCGGGCGTCGCGGCGGCGGGGGCGGTCGACGTCATGCATCCGAGCCTAGGCCCTAAACTGGAATCATTCCAGTTGAGCGGGGCAACGGGTTTCGCCCGGTGGAATGTGAGGCGGCCCACCTCACACCGGCCCGCCTGGCAAGTGGTCTCCTCCTGCTGGTACCGTGTAGGCACGACCGACCCGGTGTGAGCCGGGTGCGCAAAGTGGATTCCATCCCACCCGAGTCACGACAGCGCATCGCAAGATGCCGACAGAGTCCGGGTCCTTGGTCGGGTACGAAGGTCCGGCGGTGCTGTTTCCGGGCCAGCGTGTCCTTTCCTCGTGATGGCCTCCACCTGTGTTCAGGGCGGGGGCCATTTCCCGTTCCTGGTGGTCGATCAACGACTTCCAAGGAGCATCACCATCACCGAGCCTCGCATCAACGACCGGATCCGTGTCCCCGAGGTCCGTCTCATCGGTCCTGGCGGGGAGCAGGTCGGCGTGGTTGCCACGGCGGTCGCCCTGAAGCTCGCCCAGGACGCTGACCTCGACCTCGTCGAGGTCGCGCCGGACGCCCGCCCGCCCGTCGCCAAGCTCATGGACTTCGGCAAGTTCAAGTACGAGTCCGACATGAAGGCGCGGGAAGCCCGGCGCAACCAGGCGAACACGGTCCTCAAGGAGATCCGGTTCCGCCTCAAGATCGACCCGCACGACTACGGCACCAAGAAGGGCCACGTCGAGCGGTTCCTCTCGGCCGGCGACAAGGTCAAGGTCATGATCATGTTCCGTGGCCGCGAGCAGTCGCGCCCGGAGATGGGTCGTCGCCTGCTGGAGCGCCTGGCGGAGGACGTGGCCGATCTCGGTTTCGTCGAGTCCATGCCCAAGCAGGACGGCCGCAACATGACCATGGTCCTCGGGCCGGTCAAGAAGAAGGCTGACGCCAAGGTCGAGCAGCGCAAGCGCGCCACCGAGATCAACGCGGGCCGGATGACCAAGTCGGAGGCCAAGGCGCAGGCCCGTGCGGTCGACGCGCCCGAGGACGACGAGGTCGCCGAGGTCGCCGAGGACCAGGTCACCGAGACCGTCGAGGCCCCCGTCGAGGAGCCGGCCGCAGTCGTCGCGCCGGAGCCCGTCGAGGAGCCCGCGGTCGAGGAGCCAGTCATCGAGGAGGCCGTCGTCGAGCCCGAGCCTGAGCCCGAGCCCGTCGCGGAGGCACCCGCCCCGGCGGCGGAGCCGAAGCCGGTCGTCAAGGCTGCCTCCAAGCCGGCAGCGAAGCCCGCCGCCAAGGCAGCTCCGAAGCCGACCCCGGCCCCCAAGCCGGTGCCGAAGCCCGTGGCCCCCAAGCCGCGAGCACCACGCAACGCCGGCTGAGGCCAGGTCCCCCAAGACCACCACGACACCGGGCCGGCTTACCGGCCCAGGTAAACGTCGCCGTTCCAGCAACGGTCGACCGACATGAGGAGAGACGGCAGTCATGCCGAAGAACAAGACGCACTCCGGCTCCAAGAAGCGGTTCCGGGTCACGGGTAGCGGCAAGGTCATGCGCGAGCAGACCAACGCCCGCCACTACCTCGAGCACAAGTCCAGCCGTCGTACGCGTCGTCTGGCCGTGGACCAGGTCGTTGCACCGGCCGACGTCAAGAAGATCAAGAAGCTGCTCGGTAAGTGACCCCCGTGGCGCGCGCCTGACGTGCGCCGCCAGGAACCCTTCCAGCCCGAAGTAACAAGGAGTCTCACGTGGCACGCGTGAAGCGGGCAGTAAATGCCCAGAAGAAGCGCCGTACAACCCTCGAGCGCGCCGCCGGTTACCGCGGCCAGCGCTCGCGCCTCTACCGGAAGGCGAAGGAGCAGGTCACCCACTCGCTCGTCTACGCCTACCGTGACCGGAAGGTGCGCAAGGGCGACTTCCGCAAGCTGTGGATCCAGCGCATCAACGCTGCGTCCCGCGCGCAGGGTCTGACCTACAACCGCCTCATCCAGGGCCTCAAGGCCGCTGGTATCGAGGTCGACCGCCGCATGCTCGCCGAGCTCGCGGTCAACGACGTGGCGGCGTTCAACGCCCTCGTCCAGGTCGCCAAGGACGCGCTGCCGGCGGACGTCAACGCCCCGGCCGCTGCCTGAGGTTGAGCATCTCACCGGACGCCCGGACAGTGTCCTCCTCGGAGGCCCCCGCGCCGCTTGACGTGACGCTCGCGAATCCGCGAGCCGACCGGGTCAAGCAGGTGCGGGCACTGGCCGGGCGTTCGGCGCGCTCCCGGCACAGCCAGTTCCTGGTCGAGGGGCCGCAGAGCGTCCGGGAGGCGGTGCGGCACGCCGCGTCGTCCGTGCGGGACGTCTACCTGACGCCCGCGGCGGCGACGCGTTACACCGAGATCGTCGACGACGCCCGCGCCGCCGGGCTGTACCTGCACGTCGGCGCGCCCGAGGTGCTGGACGCGATGAGCGCAGACGCCCAGGGCGTGCTCGCCGTCGTGCGTTCCAGCGCGCCCTCGCTCGCCGAGGCCCTGGCCGCGCGCGCTCCGGAGCGGGCCGGGCGGCCGCTGCTCGTGGCGGTGCTCGCCACCGTCCGCGACCCCGGGAACGCCGGAACGGTCATCCGTGCCGCGGACGCCGCCGGCGCAGACCTCGTGGTGCTCGCCGGCGAGAGCGTCGACGTGCACAACCCCAAGGTGGTGCGCTCCACCGCCGGATCGCTCTTCCACCTGCCCGTCGTCACGGGACTCCCGCTGGACGCCGCCCTGACGGAGCTGCGCGGCATGGGCTGCCAGGTCCTCGCCGCCGACGGCACGGGGCCGCTCGACCTGGACGACCTGCTCGACGACGCCGGGAGCGGCGCCGCCCCGGACCTCGCCGGGCCGACCGCCTGGGTGTTCGGCAACGAGGCCTGGGGTCTCCCCGAGGCCGACCGGGATCTGGCCGACGCCGTGGTGCGCGTGCCGATCCGGGGCCGGGCCGAGTCGCTCAACCTGGCGACGGCGGCGACGGTCTGCCTGTACGCGAGCAGCAGGGCGCAACGCTGAGGCTGCCGGACGCCCGCGCGCTCACAGGGTGAGCGGGTGACAAATGCTCCTGCTGTGTCGCCCCGGTGGACGGTCCCCTACGGTGATCGCATGAGGTACATGCCTGATCTGAACCGCATCAGTGAGGCCCTGACCGAGGCGTTCGGCGTTCGGCAGGTGTACGGCGAGCCGATCGAGCGCGAGGGGACCCTCGTGATCCCGGCCGCCCGGGTGGCGACCGGTGGTGGCTCCGGGGGTGGGGGCGGCACCGAGCCTGGTGGCCACCACGCCCGGGCCGGTGACGCCGAGGGCGAAGCCGGGGCCGGTACTGACGCCAGCGCCGATCCCGAGCCGGACGGCGAGCCGGCCACTCTCGCCGAGGGTGGTGGCGGCGGGTTCGGCTTCGGCCGGCGCGCCGAGCCCGCGGGCGCGCTCGTCGTCGACGACGACGGCGTGCGCTGGGTGCCGGCAGTCGACGTGAACCGGATCGTGCTCGGGGGCCAGATCGCGTTCGTGCTCGCGGCCGCCGCGGTCGCGTGGGCCCTCACGCGTCGTCGTCGTCGCCGGTGAGAAATGGCTCCCCGCAGTGCGGGGGGCGCCCCTAGGATCGTCGGGTGCGGTTGTTCACGGCGGTCATCCCGCCCCAGAGCGTTCTTGACCATCTCGGGCTCGCCATCGACGGCGTGCCGGCATCCCCGCGGTGGGTACCCCGGGAGAGCCTGCACATCACGCTCGCCTTCTACGCCGACCTCCCCGAGGGGACGGTCCCGGAGCTGCGCGACGACCTGTCCGACGTCGCGCGCAAGCACGGGCCGATCGACCTGCGGCTGCGCGGTGCGGGGTCGTTCGGTGCCCGCGTCCTGTGGATCGGCGTCGACGGCGGTACGGCAGAGCTGAAGGACCTGGCGACCGACTGCCTCGCGGCCTCGCCACGCGAGGTGCCCGACGACGTGAAGCCGCACCGGGCGCACGTGACCGTCGCCCGCGCGCGGGCCGGCCAGGTGAAGCCGCCGCGCGGCCGGGACCGCTGGGGCAAGCGTGCGGGCGCCGAGCCGCGGTCGGCCCTGGAACCCGCCGCCCAGGCGCTCTCCGTGTACGCCGGTCCGGGCTGGACCGCCGATTCCTTCGCCCTCCTGGAGTCCCATCCGGGGGAGGGGCCGCAGGGTGGTCCGCGCTACGAGATCGTCCAGACCTGGCCGCTCGAGGGCTGAACGCGCGGGGGCTGATCCGCCCGGGGCTGTCGGGCCCCGCCTCCGTGGCCGGGACCAGGGCCGCCCCGGCCACGGAGGCATGACTGCCCGAAGTGCTGGTGAGCGATGCGACGGGCGCGCCAGGGAAGAGGCCGGTGTACCGGCCGACACGCCTCGCTCGCTCCCACCAGACTCGAACATGTGTTCCACATTAACGCACCGCTTCACGATCTGCCACCGCATGTCGCAAAAAAGAATTCAAGCACGCCAAGCGAGTTCAAAGCCATAAAACGGGCAGCATGCTCTCGACGGGTGGTGCGAGGCTACGCCCGCCCACCGACACCCATAAAAAGTGTGCCAAGCGCAGTCGTGCCGCCCCGCATTCACGTTGCTCGGGCTCGCCGGGGCATGGAATGATGACGGCATGCAGCCACTCACCCGCCGATTTATGCGGCCCGCCACGGGCCGTGCGGCGAGCGCTGCGCGCGGGCACTGAGCTGCCCTGTGGACAACGCGTCCTGAGCCCTGGCGGGCACCTAGACTTCACATGCCGGTACGGGTCCCCGAGCAGGGGAGCGGGCCGGCTCCCGAATCCGCCAGGAAGGCAAGCATGTCCACGCCCGAAGAGAAGGCACCCATCGATCCGCTCGACGAGGCGGCACTCGACGCCGCGGTCAAGACCGCTCTCGACGACATCGCCAAGGCCGGCGACCTCGACGCGCTGAAGTCCGTCCGCACGCAGCACACGGGGGACCGCAGCGCCCTGGCCCTCGCCAACCGCGGGATCGGCGCGCTGCCGGGTCCCGACAAGGCGAAGGCCGGCAAGCTCGTCGGCCCGCGCCGCGGCCGGATCAACCAGGCGATCGCCGCCCGCCAGTCGGAGCTCGAGGCCGACCGTGACGCGCGCGTGCTGCTGGAGGAGACGGTCGACGTGACCCTCCCCGTGCGGCGCACGACGACCGGCGCCCGGCACCCGATCGAGCTGATCCAGGAGAACATCGCCGACTTCTTCGTGGGCCTCGGCTGGGAGATCGCCGACGGACCCGAGGTCGAGGCGGAGTGGTTCAACTTCGACGCGCTGAACTTCGGCCCGGACCACCCCGCCCGCCAGATGCAGGACACGTTCTACGTCGCGGGCGAGGACGGCGCCGACTCCAACCTCGTGCTGCGCACCCACACGTCGCCGGTCCAGGCGCGCTCCCTGCTCGAGCGCGGCGTGCCCCTGTACATCGCGTGCCCCGGCAAGACCTTCCGCACGGACGCGCTGGACCAGACCCACACGCCGGTGTTCCACCAGGTCGAGGGCCTCGCGGTCGACAAGGGCCTGACCATGGCCAACCTCGTGGGCACGCTGGACGCCTTCGCCCGGGCCATGTTCGGCCCGGAGGCCAGGACCCGGCTGCGCCCCAACTTCTTCCCGTTCACCGAGCCGTCCGCCGAGATGGACCTGTGGTTCCCGCAGAAGAAGGGTGGCGCGGGCTGGATCGAGTGGGGTGGCTGCGGCATGGTCAACCCCAACGTGCTGCGCGCCGCCGGGGTGGACCCCGACGAGTACTCGGGTTTCGCGTTCGGCATGGGGGTCGAGCGCACGCTCATGCTGCGGCACTCGATCGCGGACATGCACGACATCGTGGAGGGCGACGTGCGCTTCTCCACCCAGTTCGGGACGGAGATCTGAAGTGCCCCTCATCGTTAAGGACTGGCTCGCCGACCACGTCGAGCTGCCCGCCGGCCTGTCCGCCGAGCAGCTCGCCGCCGACCTCGTGAAGGTGGGGCTGGAGGAGGAGGCGATCCACCCGGCCGCCGTGACCGGCCCCCTCGTGGTGGGTCGCGTGCTCGAGATGACCCCCGAGCCGCAGAAGAACGGCAAGACCATCAACTGGTGCCGGGTCGACGTGGGCCCCGAGCACAACGACGAGCAGGGTGCGCGCGGCATCGTCTGCGGTGCGCACAACTTCGGCGTGGGCGACCTCGTCGCGGTCTCGCTGCCCGGCACGGTGCTGCCCGGCCCGTTCCCCATCGCCGCCCGCAAGACCTACGGGCACGTGTCCGACGGCATGATCTGCTCGGTCCGCGAGCTCGGTATCGGCGACGACCACGACGGCATCCTGGTGCTGACCCGCCACGGGTTCGCCGCCGAGGACCTCACCCCCGGCCAGGACGCGATCGCGCTCCTCGGCCTCGGGGAGGAGGTCCTGGAGATCAACGTGACCCCCGACCGCGGGTACGCGTTCAGCTACCGCGGCGTGGCGCGCGAGTACGCGCACTCCACGGGCGCCAAGTTCACCGACCACGGCCTGGCCACCGGCGCCGAGCCGGCTGCCACGCCGGACGGCTTCGAGGTGCAGGTGCGGGACGACGCGCCGATCAACGGCGTGACGGGCTGCGACCGGTTCGTGACGCGGATCGTGCGCGGCATCGACCCGGCCGCGCCCACCCCCGCCTGGATGAAGCACCGCCTCGAGGGCTCCGGCATGCGGTCCATCTCCCTCGCGGTCGACATCACGAACTACGTGATGCTCGACCTCGGGCAGCCGCTGCACGCCTACGACCTGGCCAAGGTCGCGGCACCGATCGTGGTGCGCCGGGCCGCGGCGGGCGAGCACCTCACCACGCTGGACGACGTCGACCGCGCCCTGAACACCGAGGACCTGCTGATCACCGACTCGCCCGCGGGTCCCGGCAGCCGCGTGCTCGGCCTCGCCGGCGTGATGGGCGGGGCGTCGTCCGAGGTCAGTGACACGACGACGGACGTGCTCGTGGAGGCGGCGCACTTCGACCAGATCACGGTCGCGCGCACGTCCCGCCGGCACAAGCTCTCCAGCGAGGCCGCCAAGCGCTTCGAGCGCGGCGTCGACCCGCTGCTGCCCGCGGTCGCGGCCCAGCGCGTCGTCGACCTGCTCGTCGAGCTCGGCGGCGGCACCGCTGACGCCGCGGTGAGCGACCTCGACCACACGGCCGAGACCAGCCGCGGGCCCATCGCGCTCAAGGTCACCGAGCCCACCCGGCTCTCGGGCGTCAAGTACACCCCCGAGCAGGTGCGCAGCACGCTCGAGGAGATCGGCGCCACGGTCGAGGCGGCGGGCGACGGCGTGCTCGCCGTCACCGCGCCGTCCTGGCGGCCCGACCTGACCGAGCCGGCCGACCTGGTCGAGGAGGTCGTGCGCATCCAGGGCTACGACCAGATCCCGTCGGTGCTCCCGGCGGCCTCGGGCGGTCGTGGGCTCACGGCCGAGCAGCGCACGCGGCGCTCCGTCGCGCGCGCCCTCGCCGAGGCGGGTTTCGTCGAGACGCTCAGCTACCCGTTCGTGGGCACGCCCGAGTACGACGCCCTCGGCCTGCCTGCCGACGACGAGCGCCGTAACGCGCTCCGCCTCGTCAACCCGATGGCCGACGACAAGCCGCTGCTGCGGACCAACCTGCTGGTCACGCTGCTCGACACCGTGCGGCGCAACGTGTCGCGCGGGCTCACCGACCTCGCCGTCTACGAGATCGGGCTCGTCACCCGCCCGGTGCCGGGTGCCCCCGCGGCGCCCGCGCTGCCCGGCGGCGTGCGGCCCACCGACGAGCAGCTCGCCGCGCTCGCGGCGGCGGTCCCGGACCAGCCGCGCCGGGTCGCCGGTGTGCTGACCGGCAAGCGGGAGCTCGCCGGCTGGTGGGGCGCGGGTCGCGCCGCCGGCTGGGCGGACGCCCTCGCGGCGGCCCGTCTCGTGGCCGAGCGCGCCGGTGTCGAGGTGGTCGTCACCGCCGACACCGAGCACATGCCGTGGCACCCGGGGCGCTGCGCGCGTCTCGAGCTCACGGACGGCACGCTCGTCGGCCACGCCGGCGAGCTGCACCCCAAGGTCGTCGAGTCGCTGGGCCTGCCCGCTCGCGCGGCGGCGTTCGAGGTCGACCTGACCGTCCTGGTCGGCGCGGCCTCCGGCGAGCCTGTCAGCGCCACGTCCGTGTCGGCGTTCCCCGCGGCCAAGGAGGACTTCGCCTTCGTGGTCGACGGTGACGTGCCGGCCGAGGCCGTGCGCTCGGCGATCGTGGCCGGCGCGGGTGAGCTCCTGGAGGACGTCGCCCTGTTCGACGTCTTCACGGGGGAGCAGGTGGGCGAGGGCAAGAAGTCCCTCGCGTACTCGCTGCGCCTGCGCGCCGCGGACCGCACGCTGTCGGCCCAGGAGGTCCGCGCGGTGCGCGACGCCGTCGTGGAGTCGGCGTCGGAGAAGGTCGGCGCGGTGCTGCGTGGCTGACGCGCCCGCGGCGTCGGGTGCCCGTGTGGGGGCGTCCGACGCCGTCCCACCCGCGCGCACGGCGCTCGTCACGGGCGCCTCGCGCGGCATCGGCCGCGAGATCGCGCTGGGTCTCGCGCGGGCAGGGCTGGGCATCGCCCTGCTCGCGCGGGACGCGGTGCGGCTCGAGGCCGTGGCCGCCGAGGCCCGGTCCGCCGGGGCCGCGACGGTCGTGGTGCTCAGTGCCGACGTCTCCGACCAGGCAGCGGTGCGTGCCGCCGTCGGGCAGGCCGAGGAGGCGCTCGGGTCGATCGACCTGCTGGTCAACAACGCGGGTGCCATCGAGTCCGAGCACCCGCTGTGGGAGGCCGACCCCGACGAGTGGTGGTCGGTCTTCGAGACCAACGTGCGCGCGCCCTTCCTGTTCAGCCGCAACACGGTGCCCGGCATGATCGCGCGCGGCGGGGGCCGGGTCGTCGACCTGGCCTCGGGCGCGAGCTCGCACGAGATGTCCGGCGGCAGCTCGGCGTACAACGCGAGCAAGACCGCCCTGGTGCGGATGGGCGCCAACCTGCACGACGAGGGCTTCCGCCACGGGATCCGCGTCTTCGAGCTGGCGCCCGGCGTCGTGAGGACCGACATGTCGACGGGCATGACGCTGCACGAGAATCGCACGGAGTGGACCCCGGTCGAGCGGGTCACCGACGTCGTGAACGCGATCGCGGCGGGCGAGCTCGACGAGTGCTCGGGCTGGTTCCTGCGCGTCACGGACGACACCCCGGCCTCGCTCAAGGAGCGCGCGGCGCAGGTCCAGGCCGAGGGCGCGGAGCGGACGGCCCGTCGGCTCCGCGTGCTGCCGGCGGGCAGCACCGACCCGCTGACGGGAGCCCTCACGGGCCGCTGAGCCCGGTACACAGCTGGCTGACCCGGTCTCGGCCCGACCTCTACCGCACCTTCTCTTTCGAGGCCTAAGTTTCTTCGCTTTGAGCCGGCTCAAAGCGAATAAACGTAGGACTCGAAAGATAGTGGCCGTGGCCGAGCGTGGCCGAGCGTGGC
>NZ_JBHVEG010000190.1:0-11500 GCF_042802395.1 Promicromonospora sp. NPDC057488 | reverse complement strand
CGAGATAGAACTCTGGCGAAGCAGCAGCTGCTGCTTCGCCAGAGTTCTATCTCGCTGCGGTTCTATCTCGCCGGGTTCTACCTCGGCGGGATCACTTCTTGCGCTGAGCGCTGTTCCAGTCGCGCATCCGCTGCGGGTAGCCCGTGAACCGAACGTTGTACACGGGCACCCCGAGCTGGTTCGCGATGTCGAAGGCGGTGCGCTCGTCGGGCACCCGGCGGCGCGTCCACTCCCCCGTGCTGGCCACGAGCAGGATGGTGCTGGGGATGTCGGTGGTCGGCGGCTCCACGTAGGCCTCGACGCCGACCCGCGACGAGATGAACTCACCGAGGTGTGCCAGGGTCTGGCGACGCGCGTCGTTGCCGGTCGGGCGCGCGCCGCTGCCGGGCGTGGAGCGCCGCTGGAAGAAACGCGCGAGCGAGCTACGGGACTGGCGAGGCATGCACCGAGGGTACTAGCGAGAGCGGCAGTGTCCTAGGCATCTCCACGCACATCGCAGGAAACTCGCACCTTCTGTCCGAGCAATGCCCGGAAGGTGCCCGACGGAGCCGCTGGTTCGCACCGGCAGAACCGGCGGTCCGCCTTTTCACAGCGGCGCGGGAAGCGTCAATGTCGCCACGGTCACACCCGACAGACGGGGTGCACGATTGGGGCCACGCCCGCTGAAGTGTCAAGATGGCATGCGGCGCCAACCCGCGCAGCAGTCGCAGTCACCTCCGCCATCCATGAGGAGCCAGCACTTGCCTACGCATGACAACCCGGACACGTACGACGTCGTCGTGCTCGGTGGGGGAAGCGGCGGCTACGCGGCCGCCCTCCGCGCCGCACAGCTCGGCCAGAGCGTGGCCCTCGTGGAGAAGGACAAGCTCGGCGGCACCTGCCTGCACGTCGGCTGCGTGCCCACCAAGGCCCTCCTGCACGCCGCCGAGGTGGCCGACGCCGCCGCGCACGGCGCGCAGTTCGGCGTCCGCACCACGCTGGACGGCATCGACATGCCCGGCGTGCTCGCCTACAAGGACTCCGTGGTCGCCGGTCTCTACAAGGGCCTGCAGGGGCTGATCGCCTCGCGGAAGATCACCGTCGTCGAGGGGCACGGCACGCTCGCCGCCCCCGACGTCGTCGAGGTCACCGCCGCGGACGGCGCAACGCGCCGCCTCACCGGCACCCACGTGGTGCTCGCGACCGGCTCGTACGCCCGGAGCCTGCCGGGCCTCGACCTCGGCGGCCGCGTCATCACCTCCGACCAGGCGCTGACGCTGGACACCGTGCCGAAGTCCGTGGTGGTGCTCGGCGGCGGCGTGATCGGCGTCGAGTTCGCCAGCGTCTGGAAGTCCTTCGGCGCCGACGTACAGATCGTCGAGGCGCTGCCCCACCTCGTGCCGAACGAGGACGTCGCCCTCTCGAAGGCGCTGGAGCGCGCGTTCCGCAAGCGCGGCATCAAGTTCTCCCTGGGCGACCGCTTCGCCCAGGTCAAGCAGTCCGACGACGCCGTCAAGGTCGAGCTCGAGTCGGGCGCCACGTTCGACGCCGAGCTGCTGCTCGTCGCCGTCGGACGCGGTGCGCGGACCGCCGACCTCGGGTACGAGGCCGCCGGCGTGCGCGTCGACCGCGGTTTCGTCCTGACCGACGAGCTGCTCCGCACCGGCGTCACCACGCCGGCCGGCGGGCAGGTCTGGGCGGTCGGCGACATCGTGCCGGGCCTGCAGCTCGCCCATCGCGGGTTCGCGCAGGGCATCTACGTGGCCGAGCAGATCGCGGGCCAGTCGCCCGCGCCGATCGACGAGGCGGCGATCCCGCGCGTCACCTACTGCGAGCCGGAGGTGGCGTCGGTAGGCGTCACCGAGGCGAAGGCCGCCGAGCTGTACGGTCCGGACCAGGTGGAGACCATCGAGTACAACCTCGCGGGCAACGGCAAGAGCAAGATCCTGGGTACCCAGGGCTTCGCCAAGCTGGTGCGCCGCAAGGACGGACCCGTGGTCGGTATGCACCTGATCGGCTCGCGTGTGGGCGAGCTGATCGGCGAGGGCCAGCTCATCGTGGGCTGGGAGGCGTTCCCTGAGGACGTCGCCTCGCTCGTCCACGCACATCCCACCCAGAACGAGGCACTCGGAGAGGCACACATGGCACTGGCCGGCAAGCCTCTGCACGCCCACAACTGACCATAACGACAAAGGAGACCTCACAGGTCATGTCTGAGAACGTGCAGCTGCCGGCCCTCGGCGAATCCGTCACCGAGGGCACTGTCACCCGCTGGCTCAAGGCTGTCGGCGACGAGGTCGCCGTCGACGAGCCGCTGCTCGAGGTGTCGACCGACAAGGTCGACACCGAGATCCCGTCGCCGATCGCCGGCGTCCTCGAGCAGATCCTCGTCCAGGAGGACGACACCGTGGAGGTCGGCGCCACCCTCGCCGTCATCGGCGACGGCTCCGGCTCCGGTGCCGCCCCGGCGGCGCCCGCGGCCGAGCCCGCAGCCGCGGAGGCCCCCGCGGCCGAGCCCGAGCCGGCTCAGCCGGCCGAGGCCACGCCCGCCGAGGCGCCCGCCGCCGAGGCCCCCGCGCCCGCCGCTGCTCCGGCTCCGGCCGGTGGCGGTACCGACGTGCCGCTGCCCGCCCTGGGCGAGTCCGTCACCGAGGGCACCGTGACGCGCTGGCTCAAGGAGGTCGGTGACGACGTCGCCGTCGACGAGCCGCTCCTCGAGGTCTCGACCGACAAGGTCGACACCGAGATCCCGTCGCCGGTCGCCGGCAAGCTCCAGGAGATCCTGGTCAAGGAAGACGAGACCGTCGAGGTCGGCGCCATCCTGGCCCGCGTCGGCTCCGGTGCCGCCGCTCCGGCGGCCGAGGCCCCGGCTGCTCCGGCTCCGGCTGCTCCCGCCGCCGCTCCTGCTCCGGCCCCCGCTGCTCCGGCGCCTGCTGCTCCGGCGCCCGCGCCGGCTCCGGCCGCTCCGGCACCGGCGCCCGCCGCGCCCGCCCCTGCTGCTCCGGCTCCGGCCGCACCGGCTCCCGCCGCTGCCGCCGGTCGCACCGCCGGCTCGTACCTGACCCCGCTCGTGCGCAAGCTCGCCGCGGAGAAGGGCGTCGACGTCGCCACGGTGACGGGCACCGGTGTCGGCGGCCGTATCCGCAAGGAGGACGTGCTCGCCGCGGCCGAGGCGAAGGCCGCTCCGGCAGCTGCCGCAGCGCCCGCGGCCGCCAAGGCCCCCGCGGCCAAGCTCGAGGTGTCGCCGCTGCGTGGCACCACCGAGAAGATGTCGCGCCTACGCAAGATCGTCGCCGAGCGCATGCTCGAGGCGGTGCAGACGCAGGCCCAGCTGACCACGGTCATGGAGGTCGACGTCACGCGCGTCGCGAAGCTCCGGGCCAAGGCCAAGGAGTCCTTCGCCGCTCGCGAGGGCGCCAAGCTGACGTTCCTGCCGTTCTTCACGCAGGCGGCCGTCGAGGCGCTCAAGGCGTACCCGAAGATCAACGCCACGATCGACACCGAGAAGGGCGAGATCACCTACCACGGCTCGGAGAACGTCGGCATCGCCGTCGACACCGAGCGCGGCCTGGTGGTCCCGGTCATCAAGAACGCGGGCGACCTGAACCTCGCGGGCATCGCCCGGCAGATCCAGGACCTGGGTGCGCGCACCCGGGCCAACAAGGTCACGCCGGACGAGCTCTCGGGCAGCACGTTCAACATCACGAACACCGGCTCGGGCGGCTCGCTCATCGACACGCCGATCGTGCCGCTGGGCCACGCGGCCATCCTGGGCACGGGCACCATCACCAAGCGCCCGGTCGTGGTGACCGACGCCGAGGGCAACGAGAGCATCGCGGTGCGCTCGATGTCGTACATCTTCCTGTCCTACGACCACCGCCTGGTCGACGGTGCGGACGCCGCGCGCTTCCTCACCGCGATCAAGAACCGCATCGAAGAGGGCGCGTTCGAGGCAGAGGTCGGTCTCTGACCAAGACCTCCGGGTCGGCCGGGTAGCCTCGCGCGCCCGACGTCGACCAGCAGGTAGTGCGCTGTGGCCGGTCCCGGGTTCGGGGCCGGCCACGGTCGTTCCCGGAGGCAACCGCGGGCCCGTCCCCGGGGACAGCCGTGGGGGCGCCGGGCAGGCTAGATTCGCGGGATGGACGTAGTGGTGGCCGGGTCCCACGGTCTCGTCGGTTCCGCGCTGGTCGCGGACCTCGTGGAGCGGGGTCACGGTGTGCGCCGACTGGTGCGCCGGGGCGCGGAGTCCGACGACGGCTCGGCCGCCGGCGAGGCCGCCCCCGGCGAGGCCGCCCCCGATGAGGCCGACGCCGTCCGGCAGGTGCTCTGGGACCCGCGGACCGGAGAGCTCGACCCGGCCGCGCTGGAGGGCGCGGACGCCGTCGTGAACCTGGCCGGGGCCGGGATCGGCGACCACCGCTGGACCCCCGCCTACAAGCAGAAGCTCCTGGGCTCGCGCACCACCACCACGAGCCTGCTGGCCCGCACGATCGCGCGGCTGGACGGGCCGCCGGTGCTGGTCAACGCCTCCGCGGTCGGAGCGTACGGGGACCGCGGGGACGAGCTGCTGACCGAGGCGTCGGAGCGCGGGGACGACTTCCTCGCGCACCTGGTCAAGGCGTGGGAGAACGCCACGGCCCCCGCCGCGGAGGCCGGCGCGCGGGTGGTGTGGCTGCGCAGCGGCATCGTGCTCGCGCCGTCGGGCGGGGCGCTCGGCCGGATGCTGCCGCTCCTGCGCCTGGGCGTGGGCGGACCGCTCGGCAGCGGCCGGCAGTGGTGGAGCTGGATCACGCTGGCCGACGAGGTCGCGGCGATCCGGCACGTGATCGACGCGAACGTCCGCGGACCCGTCAACGCCGTCGCGCCCGAGCCCACCACCAACCGGGAGCTGACCCGGGCGCTCGCCCGCGCGCTCTCTCGGCCGGCAGGGCTGGCGGTGCCCAGGTTCGCGCTACGGATCGCGCTCGGGCAGCTCGCCGACGACCTGATCGCCTCGCAGCGCGCGGTGCCCGCCGTGCTGAACCGCACGGGGTTCACCTGGACGCACGCCGACCCGGAGGCGGCGGCCCGCTGGGTAGCGGGCCGCCCGGCCGCCGGTGCCTGACGCCGTCCGGCTCAGCGGACCTCGCTGACCCGCCAGCCGCCCGGGGTCCAGACCAGGGTGAGGTCCGCCGACTCCTCCGAGGCGGGCACGGCCGTATCGCCGCTGTGGGACACCTGCATGTGCGCCGTGATCGTGTACTCGATCCGGACGACCGCCTCGATCGGCTCCCGCTTGTTCGACGCCTTGCTCTCGCCGGAGTCGGACGTCTTGTTCGACGTCGTGGTCGCGCTCTGGACGGCCGACGCGGCTCCCGGGCCCTGCGTCACGACCTCGGTGGAGCTGATCTCCGCGGAGGCGCCGACCACCTGGGCCTTGTTCTGCTTGAGCTCCTCGAGGATCTGCTGGTCGGCCCGGTAGGCCGGCGAACCCTCGAGGTTGACCAGGCTGATGTCGGACACGGCGCCCGCCAGCAGGGCCAGGCGACGCTCGGTCAGCTCGACCGCGGCGCCCGCCGGGTCCTTGGCGTTGCTTACCGGGTTGATGCCGCCCCACACGGTGGCCGAGGCCTCGGGCGACGGCGCCGCGACCACGGGCTCCTCACCGCCGAAGGCCTCGGGGATCGCGGTGACGCCCGCGGAGATCCCCGCGACGACGCCGGCCGCGATCATGACCGACGCGAGCACGGTGCCCACGGTGGTGCGCGGCTCGACGGCCTTGGCGCCCGGTCGGGCACCGGCTCCGCGGCCGGTGATCGGCAGCGTGGCCCGGCGGCGCGCGGTGGCCGCCCAGGTGCGGGCGTCGACGGCGGCGATGGACCCCGTGAGGGTTCGCGCGGCCGAGCGCCACGCCGACGGCGTGTGCGCCCCGAGCGGCACGTGGCCGGCGATGGGCACCGGGCCGCTGATGGCGGCCGAGACGAGCACCGAGCCGTCCGGGAGCCGGACGGGCACGGGCCGCACGGCGTCGTTCGCGAGCGCCGCGAGCGTGCCCGGCTCGGGCCGGTCGCGCGGGTCCTCCGCGCGGGCGCGGGCCAGTACGGACCGCAGCGCCTGGTCGGCCTTGGAGTCCAGGCTCGGGCCGGGGAAGCCCAGCACGGACTCGACGAGCGTGGCCAGCGAGGTGACGTCGACGGGGTCGTCGCTGTGCTCGGGCAGCGTCACGCGCGGGCGCAGCACGGCGCTGCCGTCGCTGCGGAGCAGCACGTCTGTGGGCCGCACGCCGCCGTGGACCAGGCCCACGCTGTGCAGCGCGGCCAGGGCCTGCGCGACGGCGACGGTGATGCCCGCGCCCTCGGCGGCGGTCAGGGGGCCACGGGAGCCGACTGCGGTCGGCAGGTCGACCGCGCCCGTCCGCGACAGCCGGACATCGAGGTTGTCCGGTCCGTTCGGCGAGATCGCGATGAGCGGCACGAGATGGGGGTGGTCCAGTGTCGCGAGGGTGTCCAGGCGGCGCACCAGAAGGTCCCGAGACGCAGCGTCCGTCGGGACGGCTACGCGGACCAGTTCCGCGGATTCGATGTAGTGCACCCGTTCATGAGAACTCCGTGAATCGGAGCCCGCTCTTTATCCACAGGATTTGCCGAATCGTGAGCCCTGTGGGTGAACTCCGGGGAACGACAAAGGGCCCGGCGGGTGACCGCCGGGCCCTGCTCGTCAGACCTGGGTGCGCCGCCGGCGCCGCGCCAGGACCTGCGCGAACGTTGCGTCACACGTCGACGAGGCGCCCCTCCTGGGCCGAGATCCGGGCCGCGTCCAGCACCTCCGCGGTGCGCACGGCGTCGGCCGGGTCGACCGGCACGTCGGCCTCACCGGCGAGCCATTCGGCCACGGCCGAATAGAAGTCCTCGTGCCCGCCGCGGGGCTGCGGCACGGCGGTGCGCTCCCGGCCGCGGGTGAGCCAGCCGTGGGTGCCGTCGGGCTGGTCGTCGTCGAGCACGTCGAACGGCGAGGCGTCGCCCTCGAACGAGTTGACCACGTACGCGCCGCCGTCCCCCAGCACGCGCGTGCGGGGGCCGGGCGCGCCGACCAGGGAGCCGGCCCAGAGCCGCGAGACCACGCCCTTGGCGGGCGGCTCGACGCCGAACAGGACGTCGGCGGCCGCCGCCCGGCCCGGGACGACACCGGGCTTCGTGCCCGGCGCGGCGTGGTGCAGCACGAGGAAGACGTCGTCCTCGGTGGGCGTCGAGAGCGCGCGGGTCTCGGCATACACGGACACGACCGGCCCGAACAGCTGGGTCGCCGAGTCCACGAGGTGCGGGCCGAGGTCGAGCAGGAGCCCGCCGCCCACGGTGTCGTTCTCCTTCCACCGCTGCTGCGGCTTGGGCCGCCAGCGCTCCCAGTGCCGCTCGAAGGTGTGCACCTTGCCGAGGTCGCCCCGGTCCAGCAGCGCCTTGAGCGTGAGCTGCTCCGGGTCCCAGCGCCGGTTGTGGAACACGGTGAACGGCGTGCCCGACGCCGACGCCGCGCTCACCACCCGGCGCGCCTCGGCCGCCGTCGTCGCGATGGGCTTGTCCAGCACGAAGGGCTTGCCCGCCACGGAGACCGCGTTCGCGTGCTCGGCGTGCAGCGAGGAGGGGCTGGCGATGACCACGAGGTCGTAGAGCCCGGGCTCCGCGAGCATCGTCGTCAGGTCGTTGAACAGCCGCGCGCCCGGCCAGTCGCCGGCCGCCTGGACGCGCCGTCCCGGGTCGCGCGCGACGACCGCCGTTACCGACATACCCGCAGCTCGCGCCAGTCGAGCGTGAATTTGCCTGCCCGCTCCGCCGTAGCCGACAATCCCGATCCGAAGTGCCATGGCCCCATCGTGCCCCGCGGGGAGCAGCGACGCGAGATTACTGGTCAGCCGCTTAATCCCCGTAACACAACTCTGGCAGACTGGGGCAAGAGGTACGTTTCGCACGTTCTTAGTCTTTGTCCGGCCATCTGCGGTCCGGACCACCGGCCGACAGAATGAGGGGCTTGTGTCCGCCACAGCCAAGAAGTCCAGCCAGAACCGCAAGACCCTGCAGCTCGTGCTGATCGCCGTCGCGGCGCTCGTGCTCGCAGGCAATTTCGTCGTCAAGTCCCTGGGTGACGACGTCGCCCCCGCGGAGGGCGCGGAGGGTTCCGCCCTCGCGGCGCTGGACACCCTCACGGTGCAGGACGCCGCCACCAAGGACGGCTACGACCGCGAGTCCGACTTCGGCAGCGCCTGGAAGGACGTCGACGGCAACGGCTGCGACACCCGCAACGACATGCTCCAGCGGGACCTCGACGACTTCGTGCTGACCGACGGCGACTCCTGCGAGGTGGCCTCCGGCACGCTCGACGACCCGTACACGGGCGAGACCATCGACTTCGAGCGCGGCGAGCGCTCCGGTGACGTGCAGATCGACCACGTCGTGGCGCTGATGAACGCCTGGACCACCGGCGCGGCCGACTGGGACAAGGACAAGCGCGTCGAGATCGCGAACGACCCGCTCAACCTGGTGGCCTCCGACGGCCCGGCCAACATGGGCAAGGGCGCCAAGGACGCCGCCGAGTGGCTCCCGGAGAACCAGGCGTACCGCTGCGAGTACGTGGCCCGGCAGATCGCGGTGAAGGCCGAGTACGAGCTCTGGATCACGCCCGCCGAGCACGACGCCATGGAGGACGTGCTGACGAGCTGCCCGTCGGAGCCCCTCCCGACGCGCTGACCTGACTTGGCTGCTGCCCTGCCTGCTGCCCTGCTTCCTGCCCCGTCACCACGCGGGCTTAGGGTGGCGGGCATGGATATTCGTCATCTCTCCGGGCACGTCGAGTACCACGAGGGCTGGGACCTGCAGCGGCGCACCCACGAGGGCGTCCGCGCGGACGAGCTGGCCGACACGGTCTTCTTCCTCGAGCACGAGTCCGTCTACACGGCGGGGGCGCGCACGCACCGGGACGAGTACCCGACCGACGGCACCGCCGTCATCAAGGTGGACCGCGGCGGCAAGATCACCTGGCACGGGCCGGGCCAGATCGTGGCCTACCCGATCATCAAGCTCGCCAAGCCGTTCGACGTCGTCGAGTACGTCCGCACGCTGGAGCAGGCCGTGATGGACGTGTGCGCCACGCTCGGCGTCGAGACCATGCGGGTCGAGGGCCGCTCCGGCGTCTGGGTCGCCGCGGACTCCCCCGACGTCCCCGACGCGCGGCTGGAGCGCAAGATCTGCGCCATCGGCGCGCGCGTCGCCAAGGGCGTCACCATGCACGGCCTGGCCCTGAACTGCGACGCCGACCTGACCGCGTTCGACCACATCGTGCCGTGCGGCATCCCAGCGGAGGACGCCGACGTCACGTCGCTGACCGCCGAGCTCGGCCGCCGGGTCGCCGTCGACGAGGTGCGACCGCTCCTGCAGGCGGCCTTGATCGAGCGTCTGGCGCCCCTGCTGGCGGCCGACGACGCGCCGTCGGAGGCCATGACCGCGACCGCGTGACGAACGCCACTTGTCACCCGCCCGACGCCCGCGCGACGCCGGGCGCGCGAGGCATAGGCTGGGCCAACCCGCTGACCTGGGAGGGATCTGCGTGACCATCGCACCTGAAGGCCGACGCATGTTGCGCATCGAAGCGCGCAACTCGGCCACGCCCATCGAGAAGAAGCCCGAGTGGATCAAGACCCGGGCGGTGATGGGCCCCGAGTACCGCGACATGAAATCGCTCGTCAAGGGCGAGGGCCTGCACACGGTGTGCGAGGAGGCCGGCTGTCCCAACATCTTCGAGTGCTGGGAGGACCGCGAGGCCACCTTCCTCATCGGCGGTGACCAGTGCACGCGCCGTTGCGACTTCTGCCAGATCGACACCGGCAAGCCCGCCGACTTCGACAAGGACGAGCCGCGCCGCGTCGCCGAGTCCGTGCGGACCATGGGCCTGAAGTACTCGACCGTCACCGGCGTCGCCCGCGACGACCTGGCCGACGGCGGGGCCTGGCTCTACGCCGAGACCGTGCGCCAGATCCACGCGCTGAACCCGGGCACCGGCGTCGAGCTGCTGATCCCCGACTTCAACGCCATCCCCGAGCTGCTGGACGCCGTCAACGAGTCGCGCCCCGAGGTGCTCACGCACAACGTCGAGACCGTGCCGCGCATCTTCAAGCAGATCCGACCGGCGTTCACCTACGAGCGGTCGCTCTCGGTGATCACCCGGGCCCGCGACGCCGGCCTCGTGACCAAGTCCAACCTGATCCTCGGCATGGGCGAGACGGTCGACGAGGTCAAGCAGGCGCTGCAGGACCTGCACGACGCCGGTTGCGACATCATCACGATCACCCAGTACCTGCGCCCGTCGCTGCGCCACCACCCGGTGGACCGCTGGGTGCGGCCGGAGGAGTTCGTGGAGCTGTCCGAGACAGCGGAGGAGATCGGCTTCCTCGGCGTCATGGCGGGGCCGCTGGTGCGTTCGTCGTACCGCGCGGGCCGCCTGTGGGGCCAGGCGATGACCAAGCACGGCCGCCCGATCCCCGAGGCGCTGTCGCACCTCGCCCAGCCCACCACCTCCCGTCAGGAGGCGGCGAGCCTGCTGGCGCGCTGACCCGGCACGCCGAACGCTCGCAGCGCACTAGAATCGATGACCATGGCCCGAACCTCGTCCGGAGGCGAAGCGCGCGACGACGCGTCCGTCACCAAGCAGAAGAAGCCCAAGAAGCGCCGCTGGTATCACCAGCTGTGGGACGTCTACCAGATGACCCGCAAGCAGAACCCGCTCGTCACCTGGTGGATGCTCGCCGCGTTCGTCGGAGTCGTCGCGGTAGCGCTGCTCATCGGCGTCCTCGCGGGCCCGTGGGTCTACGCGCTGGTCATCGGCGTGCCGTTCGGCGTGCTCGCGGCGATGTTCGTGCTGTCGCGCAGCGCCGAGAAGGCGGCCTACACGCAGATCGCCGGGCAGCCCGGTGCGGCACGTGCGGCGCTCGGCACCGTGCGCGGTGGCTGGACGTTCGAGGACGAGCCGGTCGCCGTCGACGCCCGCAACCAGGACTTCGTGTTCCGGGGCGTGGGCCGGGCCGGCGTGGTGCTCGTCTCCGAGGGGCCGTCGCACCGCGTGACGCGGCTGCTCGACCAGGAGCGCAAGAAGGTCAGCCGCATCCTGTCGAACGTGCCGGTCACGGTGATCCAGTGCGGCGACGGCGAGGGGCAGGTGCCGCTGACCAAGGTCGCGCGCGCCGTCACCAGGCTCAAGTCGACGCTGACCCGCGCCGAGGTGGCCGAGATCAGCAAGCGCCTCAAGGCCATCGGCGGCATGAAGCTGCCGATCCCGAAGGGCATCGACCCGACCCGCGCCCGGCCCGACCGCAAGGGCATGCGCGGTCGCTGACCGGGCGCCGTCCGACGGCCGACCCGCCTGACCTGGTGTGCGGGTTCTTCACCGGGGTCGTGGACACGGACGACCGGATCAGGCAGGGCGGCATGGACGCCAGGCTGCGTGAGCTGTTCGGCATCCGCACGGTGCACGAGTGGTGGCCGCTGGACGCGGGGGCGAC
>NZ_JBHVEG010000189.1:0-11715 GCF_042802395.1 Promicromonospora sp. NPDC057488 | reverse complement strand
CCCCCGAAGGGGCGACGGGCCGTCGGGGATCAGCTCAGGTCAGTTGCCCGTGAGCTTCTCGCGAAGCGCGGCGAGCGCCTCGTCCGAAGCCAGCGTGCCACCGGCCTCCTCGACCGGAGCCGAGGAGTAGCTGGTGCTGCCGCCGCCACCGGCCGGAGCGGCCGGGGCCTCGGACGACGCCTCGGTGTCCGCGGTGAGCGCCTCGGCGACCTGCTTGCGGTGCGCGGTCCAGCGCTCGTGCGCCTTGGCGTACTCCGCCTCCCACGACTCGCGCTGGGTCTCGAAGCCCTCGAGCCACTCGTTGGTCTCCGGGTCGAAGCCCTCCGGGTACTTGTAGTTCCCGGCCTCGTCGTACTCGGCGGCCATGCCGTACAGCGCGGGGTCGAAGTCCTCGGACTCCGGGTCCACGCCCTCGTTGGCCTGCTTGAGCGACAGCGAGATGCGGCGACGCTCCAGGTCGATGTCGATGACCTTGACGAACACCTCGGCACCGACGGTGACGACCTGCTCCGGCAGCTCGACGTGGCGCACGGCCAGCTCCGAGATGTGGACCAGGCCCTCGATGCCGTCCTCGACGCGGACGAACGCACCGAACGGAACCAGCTTGGTGACCTTACCCGGCACGACCTGACCGATGGCGTGCGTGCGGGCGAAGGTCTGCCACGGGTCCTCCTGCGTCGCCTTCAGCGACAGGGAGACACGCTCGCGGTCGAAGTCGACGTCGAGCACCTCGACGGTGACCTCCTGGCCCACCTCGACGACCTCGGACGGGTGGTCGATGTGCTTCCAGGACAGCTCGGAGACGTGCACCAGACCGTCGACGCCGCCGAGGTCCACGAACGCACCGAAGTTGACGATCGAGGAAACGACACCGGGGCGCACCTGGCCCTTCTGCAGGGTCTGCAGGAAGGTGGAGCGAACCTCGGACTGCGTCTGCTCGAGCCAGGCACGGCGCGACAGCACGACGTTGTTCCGGTTCTTGTCGAGCTCGATGATCTTGGCCTCGATCTCCTTGCCGACGTACGGCTGGAGGTCGCGGACGCGACGCATCTCCACGAGGGAGGCGGGGAGGAAGCCGCGCAGGCCGATGTCGAGGATGAGGCCACCCTTGACGACCTCGATGACGGTGCCGGTGACGACGCCGTCCTCTTCCTTGATCTTCTCGATCGTGCCCCAGGCGCGCTCGTACTGTGCGCGCTTCTTGGACAGGATCAGACGGCCTTCCTTGTCCTCCTTCTGGAGAACAAGTGCCTCGACGGCGTCGCCGACGGCGACAACCTCGCCAGGGTCGACGTCGTGCTTGATCGAGAGCTCCCGGGACGGGATCACACCCTCGGTCTTGTAGCCGATGTCGAGAAGGACCTCGTCACGGTCCACCTTGACGATCGTGCCTTCGACGATGTCACCATCGTTGAAGTACTTGATGGTGGCGTCGATGGCAGCAAGGAAGTCCTCCTCGGTGCCGATGTCGTTGACGGCAACCTGGGGTGCGGACTTCGCAGGGGTGGAGATGGTCATTGAGTTCGATGCTCCGATGCGGACATGGCGTAGTACGGACAGGGTCTGTTGAGCTCTGCTTGTGCGGTGCTCGTGAGGTGCCGGTAGGTCGCCGGAAGGCGCACGGCACCGCCAGTTATCCTAGTGGCGCGGCAGCGCGCTGGTCAACGCGAGCCAGGGTGGCGCGGGCCGCACGGCCCGGCCACCCCGACCCGTCGGCCGGCTCGGGAACCGGCCCTCAGAGGGCGAGCTCCAGGTCCTTGCCCGGGATCGCGTCGAGCAGGGTCCGCGTGTAGTCGGTGGCCGGCGAGTCGAAGACCGTGTCGACGGTCCCCTCCTCGACCACGCGACCCTGCTGCATCACCAGCACGCGGTCCGCGATCTGCCGCACGACGGCGAGGTCGTGCGTGATGAACAGGTAGGTCAGCCCCAGCTCGTCCTGCAGGCCGGCGAGCAGCTGCAGGATCTGCGCCTGGACCACGACGTCGAGCGCTGAGACCGCCTCGTCGCACACCACCAGCTCGGGCGACAGCGCCAGCGCGCGGGCGATCGCCACGCGCTGCCGCTGGCCGCCGGACAGCTCGGCCGGGAACCGCTGCAGCTGGCCCCTGCTCAGCGCCACCTGCTCGGCGAGCTCCTCGACGCGGGCGCGGCGGGCGGCCGCGTCCCCGTAGTCGTGCGCGCGCAGCGGCTCCTCGATCGCCCGGAACACCGAGTACAGCGGGTCCAGCGACGAGTACGGGTCCTGGAACACGGGCTGCACCCGGCGCCGGTAGGCGATCTGCTCCTTGTGCTTGCCGGCGCCGACCAGGCCGCCGTCGAACGTGATGGTGCCCGTCGTGGGCTTCTCGATGTCGAGGATCATCCGCGCCAGGGTGGACTTGCCCGAGCCCGACTCCCCCACCACGGCCACGGTGGAGCCGCGCGGGATGTCGAGGCTCACGCCGTCCACGGCGGTGAAGTCCTTGCTGCGGGACAGCAGGCCGCTGCCACGGATGGTGAACACCTTGCTCACGTCCTTGACCTGGACGAGCGCGTCGGAGTCGGCCACCGTGCCGGCGGCCGCCTCCTCGCCCGGGGCCAGGAGGGCGTCGTCGAGCACGTCCTCGAGACCGCGCTCGCGCGCGATCTCGATGCGCCGCGAGGCGAGCGACGGGGCCGCCGCCATGAGGCGCTTGGTGTAGTCGTGCTTCGGCGTGGTCAGGACCTGGCGGGCCGGGCCCTGCTCCACGATCTCGCCGTGGTACATGACCACGACGATGTCGGCCCGCTCGGCCGCGAGACCGAGGTCGTGCGTGATGAGCAGCACCGCGGTGCCGAGCTCCTGCGTGAGCCCCGCGAGCTGGTCCAGGATGCCCCGCTGCACGGTGACGTCGAGGGCCGACGTCGGCTCGTCGGCGACCAGCAGGGCCGGCCGGCCGGCGAGGCCCATCGCGATGAGCGCGCGCTGGCGCATGCCGCCCGAGAACTCGTGCGGGTACTGGCCGGCGCGGCGCGCGGCGTCGGGCAGGCCGACCTCGTCGAGCAGCTCGACCGTGCGCGTGCGCGCGTCCCGGCGCGAGCGCAGGCCGTTGTCGATCAGGCCCTCGTCGATCTGCTGCCCGATCCGCATGATCGGGTCGAGGTTGGTCATCGGGTCCTGCGGCACGAGGCCCAGCTCGGTGCCGCGCAGCTGCGCCATGCGCTGCGCGGACACGTGGCCCAGGTCCTCGTCCTTGAACCAGATGTGCCCCTCGGCCACGGAACCGTTGCTGGCCAGCAGGCCGAGCACCGCCATCGCGAGGGTGGTCTTGCCGGAGCCCGACTCCCCCACGATCGCGACGGTCTGGCCGCGCCGGACGGTCAGGTTCGCGTTCGAGACGGCGCGCGCGGGGCCGTTCTCGGTCCGGAAGTCGACGGCCAGGTTCTCGACCCGCAGCACGACGTCCTCGGCCGGGGCGTCCGCCTGGGCGTCCACGGGGGCGTCGGCCGGCGAGTCGACCGGAGCGTCCACCGGGGCGTCCACCGGAACGCCCGGCGTCTTGTTGTCAGCGATCTCGGTCATCGTCGGGTCCTGTTCCGGGGGTCGAGGGCCTCGCGCAGGCTCTCGCCCACGAGGGTGAAGCCGAGGGCCGTCACGGCGATGCAGATACCGGGCAGGATCGCCAGGCGCGGTGCGACCGCGAGCTCCTGCTGCGCGGCCGTGAGCATGCGCCCCCACTCCGCGGTGGACGGCTCGCCGCCGCCCAGGCCGAGGAAGGAGAGCGCGGCGGCCTCGATCACGGCGGTGGCCAGCGTCAGGGTCGCCTGCACGATGACGGGGCCGACGCTGTTGGGCAGCACGTGGCTCATCGTCACCGAGCGGCGGCTCAGGCCCAGCGCGGACGCCGCCAGCACGTAGTCCTGCCCGCGCTGCGCGAGCATCGAGCCACGTAGCAGCCGGGCGAAGATCGGGATCTGCACCACACCGATGGCGACGATCACCGACATCGACGACTGGCCCGCGATCGCGGCGATCGACACGGCCAGGAGCAGCGACGGCACGGACAGCATGAGGTCCACCAGGCGCATCGCGCCGAAGTCGACCCACTTGCCGAACCAGCCCGCGAGCAGGCCCAGCGCCATACCGCCGGCGAGGCCGAACAGCGTGGACAGCACGCCGACGAGCAGCGAGGCGCGCGCGCCCCAGATCAGCTTGCTGAGCACGTCGCCGCCGTAGCGGTCCAGGCCCAGGGAGTACTCGGCCGACGGCCCGGGGATCATCGTCGGGCGCACCTCGGCGCGGCCCGGCAGCTCGGTGGGCCCGTACGGCGCGAGCAGGGGCGCGAACAGCGCCACCAGCACGAAGATCGCGACGATGGCGAAGCCGGCGATGGCCACGGGGTTCTTGCGCAGCGTGCGCCAGGCACGCGCCCAGACGCCCTCGCCCGCGTGGTCGGCCCCGCCGGGGCCGTCACCGTGGATGGACCTGCGCAGCGGCTCGGCCGCCGCGCCGTCGGTCACTGGAAGCTCGTTGGCACTCACTGCTGCCTCCTCAGCCGGGGGTCGATCAGCCCGTACGACACGTCGACGAACAGGTTCACGAGGGCGTACACGATGGCGATCATCAGGACGAAGCCCTGCATGACGGGGTAGTCGGCGTTGAACACGGCCTCGGCGAGGAACGAGCCGATGCCGCTGAACGCGAAGACGGTCTCGGTGAGCACCGCGCCCGACAGCAGCAGGCCGACCTGCAGGCCGATGGTCGTGAGCACCGGGAGCATCGAGTTGCGCAGGATGTGCTCGCCGCGCAGGCGGGAGGCCCGGATGCCCTTGGCCCGGGCGGTGCGCACGTAGTCGGCGTTCTGCACCTCGGACACGGCGGCACGCGTCATGCGCGCCACGATCGCCAGGGGGATGGTGCCGAGCGCGATGCCCGGCAGGATCAGGTGCACCAGCGCGTCCCATGCGGCGTCCCACTCACCGGTGAGCAGTCCGTCCAGCACGTAGAAGTTCGTCGGGTGCGTCGCGATCATCGTCGGGTCCTGCCGGCCCGTGGACGGGAACCAGCCCAGCTCCACGGCGAAGACGTACTTGAGGATGAACGCGAGGAAGAACACCGGCACCGTCACGCCGATCAGCGAGACGACGACCGACGAGTGGTCGATGAACGAGCCCGCACGGCGCGCCGCGATGTAGCCCAGCGGGATGCCGATGCCGATCGCGATGATCAGGGCCACGATCGTCAGCTCGATCGTCGCCGGGAACCGGGTCAGGAACTCGTCGAGCACCGGGCGGCCGGTCCGCGTGGAGACGCCGAAGTCTCCCTGCAGCAGGCGGCCGAGGTACTTGAAGTACTGCACGTGGACGGGCTGGTCGAACCCGTAGAGCGTGTTGATGCGAGCGACGGCCTCTGGTGTGGCCCGCTCGCCCAGCAGGGCGGTCGCGGGGCCGCCGGGCAGCGCCCGGACCCACGCGAACAACAGCACCGACAGCCCTAGCAGCAGCGGTATCAGGAGCAGCAGCCGCTGCACGATGAGGCGGAGCATACGTATCCCTCGTGGGGTTCCTCGAAAGTCACGGACAGCGGTCGGGGCGCGGCAGGCGCCGCGCCCCGACCTGAGCAATTCACCCTAAGGCGTGATGCGCCCTAGGTATGTCATCCCGGTCACTTACTCCGTGAACGTGATGACGTTGTAGACCTCGTCCTGCACCGGCGAGACCGGGTAGCCCTGGACCTGCTCGGTGAACGCGAGCGACGGCACGGGGCTGGCCAGCGGCACGCCCGGCAGGAACTCCATCACGGCCTCGTTCGCGGCCTTGTACTGGGCCTCCTGCTGGTCGACCGGCGCGTAGCGGGCGTCGCCGAGAGCCTTGAACAGCGACTCGTCGTCGAAGCCCCACTCGGCCGACTCCGAGCCGAAGAAGGTACCGATGAAGTTGTAGGTGTCGTTGTAGTCACCCGTCCAGCCGAGCAGGTGCAGCCCGTGCTTGTCGCTGCCCTGGATGGTGTCGAGGTAGGTGGGGCTCCACGGCTCCGGCGTCGCCTTGACCGTGATGCCGACCTCCTCGAGATCGGCCGAGATGGCCTCGTAGATGGCCGCGGCGTCCGGCATGTACGGCCGGGAGACGTCGGTCGGGTAGTTGAACTCGAGCTCGAGGTTCTCCTGGCCCGCCTCCTTGAGGAGCTCCTTGGCCTTCTCCTGGTCGAACTCGTACGTGGCGACGTCGTCGCTGTAGCCCGACACGGTCGACGGGACGAACTGCGTGGCGACCTCGGTGCCCTCGGGCAGCGCGGCGGCGACCAGCGCCTCCTTGTCGATCGCGTGGGCGATCGCCTGACGCACCTTCGGGTCGTCGAACGGCTTCTGCTTCTGGTTCATGCCCAGGTACAGGATGTTGAACGGGTCGCGGTTCAGGACCTGGTAGCCACCGTCCTTGAGCGCGTCGACGTCGGCGGGCGCGACCAGGTCGTAGCCGTCGATGTCACCGGCCTCGAGCGCCTGGCGGCGCGCGGTGCCCTCGGCGATCACCGTGAAGACGATGTTCTTGACGTCGCCGAAGTCGCCCCAGTAGCCGTCGAAGGCCTTGAGGGTGACCGACTCGCCGGCCTTCCACTCGCCGAACTCGTACGGGCCGGTGCCGACCGGGTGGGCGGTGGCGTACTCGGACAGCTCGGGAGCGTCCTCGGCGCCGCCGACCTCGTCCGCCTTGAACTCCTCGAGCGCCGTCGGCGACTGCATGGAGAACGACGGCAGCGAGAGGGCCGGGACCAGCTCGGGCAGCGGGCTCTTCAGCTTGACGACCGCGGTCGCGGCGTCGGACGCCGCGCACGAGTCGTACTTGCCGTTCTCGCCCTGCCCACCGAACACGTGCGTGTAGTAGTAGGACAGCGACTCGGACGCGGCCAGGCCCGTCCAGTTGGCCCACCGGTCGAAGTTGAAGCACACGGCCTCGGCGTCGAAGTCGGTGTCGTCGTGGAACTTGACGCCTTCCTTGAGGTGGAAGGTGTACTCGAGACCGTCGTCGCTGATGTCCCAGCTCTCCGCCAGCAGCGGGGCGGGGTCGGCCGTGCCCGGCTCGACCCCGACGAGGCCCTCGAAGATCTGGCGCGCGACCCGGAACGACTCGCCGTCACTGGCGAACGCGGGGTCGAGCGAGCCCGGGTCGGCGGAGGCGGCGAACACGAACGTGTCCTTGCCGCTTCCCTCGCCGCTGCCCTCGGCGTCCCGCTCGCTGGCGACACAACCACTCAGCGCGACTGCGGCCGCGGTCACCAAGGTGACGCCGCCCGCGAGGCGCGTAGCGCGTCGACGCATGGCACTCTCCTTCCTCGGGCGCTCCAGCGCATCCGGGTTCGGACGCGACGGAGCGCAGACTTTGGGGCTGACCTTAGGAGCCCTTTCGTTGCTTCCGTATTTCGCTCCGGCACCTGCAATCCAATCGTGACCCTTTTGTTACCGCTGTGTATGTGGTAATTGGCCGGGGCTTCACCCGTGCGTGCGAGCCCGTCCGAGCGGGGATGATGGGGCCCGTGAGCACCGACGAGCCCGTGTCCTTCGGCTACCGCGACCTCCCGGACGACGCCGGCGTCGCCCGCGGCTGGTGGGACGCCAACGCGGCCGAGTACCTCGACGAGCACCGCGACTTCCTCGGCGACGCCGGGTTCCGCTGGGGCCCCGAGGGCCTGACCGAGGCGGAGGCCGGCCTGCTGGGCGACGTCGCCGGGCGCGACGTGCTGGAGATCGGCGCCGGGGCCGCGCACTGCTCGCGCTGGCTCGCGTCCCGCGGCGCGCGGGCGGTCGCGACCGACTTCTCGGCGGGGATGCTGGCGGGGGCGGCGCGCCTGGACGCCGCGACCGGCGTCGTCGTGCCGCGGGTGCAGGCCGACGCGCGGGCCCTGCCCTTCGCGGACCGCTCGTTCGACGTCGTCTTCACGTCGTTCGGCGCGCTGCCCTTCGTGCCCGACGCCGTGCGGGTGCACCGCGAGGCGGCCCGCGTGCTGCGGCCCGGCGGCCGCTGGGTGTTCTCCGTGACCCACCCGCTGCGGTGGGCGTTCCCCGACGACCCGACCCGGCACGGCCTGACGGCCAACCGGTCGTACTTCGACCGGCGCCCCTACGTCGAGGCCGACGCCGCCGGCCGGGTCGTGTACGCGGAGTACCACCGCACCGTCGGCGACCACGTGCGCGACGTCGTCGCCGCTGGCCTGCGGCTGACCGACCTGGTGGAACCGGAGTGGCCGGAGTGGAACGACCAGGTCTGGGGCGGCTGGGGCCCGGAGCGGGGGCGCTACCTCCCGGGCACGGCGGTCTTCGTCACGGAGTCCCCGAAGTAGAACCAGGGCGAGATAGAACCAGGGCGAAGTAGAACCGTGGCGAAGTAGAACCGTGGCGAGGCAGATCCGCTGCGGTTCTATCTCGCTCTGGTTCTATCTCGCCCTGGTTCTACTTCGCCCTGGTTCTACTTCGCGGTCAAGGTGGTCAGTGGCCGGCCTCGTGCCACGTCGCGCCCGTGCCCACCGAGACGTCCAGCGGGACGGTGAGCTCGTAGGCCGCGCCCATCTCGCTGCGCAGCACCTCCTCCGCCGCCTCCCGCTCGCCGGGCGAGACCTCGAGCACGAGCTCGTCGTGCACCTGGAGCAGCAGACGGGACGCGAGCTCGCGCTCGTCGAGCGCCTGCTGCACGCGGAGCATCGCGAGCTTGATGATGTCGGCGGCGCTGCCCTGGATGGGGGCGTTGAGCGCCATGCGCTCGGCCATCTGCCGGCGCTGCCGGTTGTCGCTCGTGAGGTCGGGCAGGTAGCGACGCCGGCCCAGGATCGTCGCGGTGTAGCCCGTGGCGCGCGCCTCCTCGACCACGCCCGACAGGTAGTCGCGCACGCCGCCGAACCGCTCGAAGTAGTCGTCCATCAGCGTCTGCGCCTCGCCCGTGGCGATGTTCAGCTGCTGCGACAGGCCGAAGGCGCTCAGGCCGTAGGCCAGGCCGTACGACATGGCCTTGATCTTGGAGCGCATCTCGGGCGTCACGTCGGCGGGCTCGACCTCGAACACGCGCGAACCCACGTACCGGTGCAGGTCCTCCCCCGAGTTGAACGCCGCGATCAGGCCCTCGTCGCCCGACAGGTGCGCCATGATCCGCATCTCGATCTGGCTGTAGTCGGCCGTCAGCAGGGACTCGTAGCCCTCGCCCACGCGGAACGCCCGGCGGATCTGCCGGCCCGCCTCCGTGCGGATCGGGATGTTCTGCAGGTTCGGGTCGGTCGAGCTCAGGCGGCCCGTGGCCGCGATGGTCTGCTGGAACGTCGTGTGGATGCGGCCGTCCGGAGCCACGGACTTGAGCAGGCCCTCCACCGTGACCCGCAGCCGGGACACGTCGCGGTGCGCGAGCAGGTGCGCCAGGAACGGGTGCTCCGTCTTGACGAACAGGTCCTGGAGGCTCGCCGCGTCCGTGGTGTACCCGGTCTTGATCTTCTTGGTCTTGGGCATGCCGAGCTGGTCGAACAGCACCTCCTGCAGCTGCTTGGGGCTGCCGAGGTTCACCTCGCGGTCGATCACCGCGTATGCGTCGGCGGCGGCGTCGGCCACCCCCTGGGCGAACTGCTTCTCCAGGCCGGTCAGGTACTCGGTGTCGGCGGCGATGCCGATGCGCTCCATGCGCGCGAGGACGCCGGAGAGCGGCAGCTCGACGTCGTCCAGCAGGTGCGTGGCGTCGCGGTCGGCGAGCTCGCCCTCCAGGGCCGTCGCCAGGTCGGCGACGCCCTGCGCGCGCACGGCCTCGGCCTGGCCCTCGGCGTCGCCCTCCAGCGACAGGTCCAGCGCGCCCTGCGCGCCCTCGGGCTCGGCCACCTTGAGCTCGCGGCCCAGGTGCCGCACCGCGAGGTCGCCCAGGTCGTAGCCGCGCTGGTCGGGGTAGCAGAGGTAGGCGGCCAGCTCCGTGTCGAAGACGACGCCGTCGAGCTCCAGGCCGCGCGTGGCGAGCATGTGCGCGGCCGCCTTGGCCCCGTGCAGCACCTTGGGCGCGTCGGCGTCGGCGAGCCAGGCCGCGAGCGCCTTCTCGTCGTCGGGCCCGAGCTGGGTGAGGTCGACGTAGGCGGCCTCGCCGCCGGGCTGCGCCACGGCGACGGCCCAGGCGTCGCCGCCCCCGCCGAGCGCGGTCTTGCCGGACACCTCGACGCCCACGCGCCCGGTGCGGGCGGCGAGCCACGCGCCGAGGGCGCCCGGGGCGACGTCGGCCAGGTCGAGCTCGACGGCGTCGCCGGCCGGGGTCTCCTCGTCGGCGACGCCCGCCGGGTCGACGGCGAGGAGCCGGTCGCGAAGCTGGCCGAACTGCAGGGTGTCGGACACGAGGTGCACGGCCTCGCGGTCGAAGCCCTCCAGGGCGAGGTCGGCCACGCCCAGGGGCAGCTCGACGTCGGTCAGCAGGGCGTTGAGCTCGCGGTTGACCCGCACCTGGTCGATGTGGGTGCGGAGGCTCTCGCCCGCCTTGCCCTTGACCTCGTCGGCGGCGTCGAGCAGGGCGGCGAGGCCGCCGTGCGCGGTGATCCACTTGGCCGCGGTCTTGGGCCCGACGCCGGGCACGCCCGGCAGGTTGTCGCTGGTCTCACCGACGAGCGCGGCGAGGTCCGGGTAGCGCTCGGGCGGCACGCCGTACTTGGCCTCGACCGCCTCGGGGTCCATCCGGGCCAGCTCGGAGACGCCCTTCTTGGGGTACAGGACGGTGACGTCGCCGTTGACGAGCTGCAGCGTGTCGCGGTCGCCGGAGCAGACCAGCACCTCCATGCCCGCGGCCTTGGCCTGCGTGGACAGGGTCGCAAGGATGTCGTCGGCCTCGATGCCGGCGAGCTCGATGAAGTTGATCCGGAGGGTGTCGAGCACCTCCTTGATCAGCGGCACCTGCCCCTTGAACGCGTCCGGTGTGGCGTCGCGCGTGCCCTTGTACTCGGGGAACCGCTCCGTGCGGAACGTGACCCGGCCGGCGTCGAACGCGACCGCCATGTGGGTGGGCTGCTCGTCGCGGAGCAGGTTCGTCAGCATCGACGTGAAGCCGTAGACGGCGTTGGTGATCTGTCCTGAGCTGGTGGCGAGGGTGTCGGGCAGCGCGTAGAAAGCCCGATAGGCCATGGAATGGCCGTCGATCAGCAGGAGACGGGGGCGGCCGGAGGACGGCGTACCCGGAGTACGACTTGGCGCGGTGGAGGTCACGCCTGACAACATAGCTCGCATGACTGACACGAGCGCTTCCGCGACGCCCTCCGGCCCTGGTTCCGGGGCGGCTTCCGGGGCCGAGATCGACTGGAAGGCCATGTACGCCGGCGCGGAGACCGCGGGCACGCTCTTCGAGCGCATGGAGATGGAGCTGCTGGAGCTCGCACCGGACCGGGCCGTGGGCCGTATCCCGGTGAAGGGCAACACCCAGCCCGCGGGGCTGCTGCACGGGGGCGCGTCGGTGGTGCTCGCCGAGACGCTCGGCTCGCTCGCGGCGCAGGCGCACGCCGGCCCGGGCAAGAAGACGGTCGGCATCGAGGTGAGCGCGACACACCACCGCGGGGCGCGCGAGGGCTACGTCACGGGCACGGCGACGGCGATCCACCTGGGCCGCTCGACGGCGTCCTACGAGATCGTGATCACCGACGAGGCCGGCAAGCGGGTCTGCACGGCACGCCTGACCTGCATGATCCTCGGCTGAGCCGGAGGTGGAGCGCAGGGTGGGGGCCGAGGAACGAGGCACCCGCCCGGAGCGGAGCCGCAGGCTCAGCCG
>NZ_JBHVEG010000188.1:0-11741 GCF_042802395.1 Promicromonospora sp. NPDC057488 | reverse complement strand
CGGCGGTGGACGCACCTCCGCCGTCGGACGCCGTCGAACCGCCGCCGCGCCGGTGGGGCGAGCTCGTGCTCGCCCTGGCCACCACCGCGCTCGGCGTGTACGTGCTGGTGGCGGCAGGGAGCATCACGGTCCCGGGCTCGAGCAACACGCTCGGCCCGCGGGCCTTCCCCTACCTGGTGGGCGGCATGCTCGTCGCCGCCGGGGTCGCGCTCGTCGTCCTGATCCTGAGCGGCCGGGCCGGGCAGGAGGAGGGCGGCGAGGACGTCGACCCCGAGGTCCGCACCGACTGGCTCACCGTGGTGCTGCTCGTCGTGATCCTGGTGGTGCACGTGTTCGCCATCAACGCCGTGGGCTGGCCGTTCGCCGCCGCCCTCCTGTTCGGCGGCGCCGCCGTCGTGCTGGGCGCCCGGCCCTGGTGGCGCGCCGCCCTGGCCGGGCTCGTGCTGGGCCTGGTGATCCAGGTCGTGTTCGGCGGTCTGCTGGGGCTCTCGCTCCCGGCCGGACCGCTGCTGGAAGGGGTGCCGTTCCTCCGTGGATAACTTCTCCGCCCTGATCGAGGGCTTCGCCACCGTGCTGCACCCGATGTACCTGCTGTACGCGCTGTTCGGCGTGTTCGTCGGTACCGCGGTCGGCGTGCTGCCGGGCATCGGCCCGGCCATGACCATCGCCCTGCTCCTGCCGCTCACGTACTCGCTGGACCCGACGGCGGCGATCATCGTCTTCGCCGGCATCTACTACGGCGGCATGTACGGCGGGTCGACGACGTCGATCCTGCTCAACACCCCCGGTGAGTCCGCCTCGATCGTGACCGCGATCGAGGGCAACAAGATGGCGCGCGCCGGGCGCGGGGCCGCCGCGCTCGCCACCGCTGCCATCGGCTCGTTCGTGGCAGGCTCGATCGCCACGGTGGCGCTGACGTTCCTGGCGCCCGTGGTCGCCCGCTGGGCGGTGCAGCTCGGCGAGCCCGACTACTTCGCCCTCATGGTGGTCGCCTTCATCACCGTGGGTGCCCTGCTCGGGAGCTCCGTGCCGCGGGGCCTCGCCTCGCTCTCGCTCGGCCTGTTCCTCGGCCTGATCGGCACCGACACCCTGACCGGCCAGCAGCGCTTCACGTTCGGCGTGCCCAACCTGGCCGACGGGATCGACGTCGTCGTGGTCGCCGTCGGCCTGTTCGCCGTCGGTGAGGCGGTGTACGTGGGCTCGCGCATGCGCCACGGACCGATCCGGATCATCCCGGTCGAGAAGGGCTGGCGCACCTGGATGAAGCGCGACGACTGGCGCCGGTCCTGGAAGCCGTGGCTGCGCGGCGCCGCGATCGGGTTCCCCGTCGGCACCATCCCGGCGGGCGGCGCCGACGTCGCGACCTTCCTGTCCTACGCCGCCGAGCGGCGGCTCGCCGGACCCCGGCGCAAGCAGTTCGGCAAGGGCGCGATCGAGGGCGTGGCCGGCCCTGAGGCCGCGAACAACGCGGCGGCGTCGGGCGTGCTCGTCCCGCTGCTCACCCTGGGCCTGCCCACGACGGCGACCGCGGCGATCATCATCGTCGCGTTCCAGTCCTACGGCATCCAGCCGGGCCCGATGCTGCTGCAGAACGAGTCCTCCCTGGTGTGGGCCCTCATCGCCAGCCTGTACGTCGGCAACCTCATGCTCGTCGTGCTGAACCTGCCGCTGGTGGGCATGTGGGTCAAGGTGCTGCGCATCCCGCGGCACTATCTGTACGCGGGCATCCTCCTGTTCGGCGCGCTCGGTTCGTACGCGCTGAACTTCGCGCCCGTGGACGTGCTGCTCCTGGTGCTCATCGGCCTGATCGGGTTCTTCATGCGTCGTTACGGGTACCCCGTGGCGCCGCTCGTGGTCGGCATGATCCTCGGCCCGATGGCGGAGGACCGGCTGCGCCGCTCCCTCGCGATCAGCCAGGGCGACCTGTCCTACCTCGTGACCAGCCCGTTCGCCGCGACCGCGTACGCGGCGATCGTCGTGCTCCTGGCCGTGGGCCTGTGGCTCAAGCGCCGCGAGCGGGCGGAGGAGGCCTAGACGCACTGGCTAGGCTCACCCGCATGAGCACAGCACTGATCACCGGCGGGACCGCCGGCCTCGGCCTGGAGTTCGCGCGGCAGCTCGCCGGCGACCGGCACGACCTGGTGCTGGTCGCCCGGGACGCCGGCCGCCTCGAGGAGGTCGCCGCGCAGCTCCGCGCCGCCACGGGCGTGGCGGTCGAGGTGCTGCCGGCGGACCTCTCGGTGCCCGACGACGTCGCGCGGGTCGCGAAGCGCCTCGCCGTCGTCGGCGGCCGGCCCGAGGACGGCGACCTGCGGCCCGTCGGGCTGCTCGTCAACAACGCCGGGTTCGCCACGAGCTCGCCGTTCGCGACCGGCCGCGTCACCACCGAGCGCCGGGGGATCGACGTCATGGTCAAGGCCGTCGTCGAGCTCACGCACGCCGCCGTCGGGCAGATGCTCGAACGGGACCGCGGCGCCATCCTCAACGTCGGCTCCGTCGCCGCCCTCACCGCGGGCGGCACCTACGCCGCCGCCAAGGCCTACGTGCGCACCTTCACCGAGTCCCTGGCCGCCGAGCTCAGGGGCACCGGCGTCACCGCCACGCTGCTGTCCCCCGGGTTCACACACACCGAGTTCCACGCGCGCGCCGGCATCACCGAGTCCTCGATCGTCCCCGAGTGGGGCTGGCTCCAGGCCGAGGACGTGGTGCGGACGGCGCTCGCGGACACGCGCCGCGGCGTCGTCCTGTCCACGCCCTCGGTGCGCTACAAGGTGGCCTCGGCCGCGCTGCGGGTCATGCCCCGCTGGGCGGTGCGCGCGGTCGGCAGCTACCGCTGAGCCGGCGCCCGGCGGTCGGGCGTCAGAGCCAGCCGACCCGCTTGAAGATCCAGTAGAAGATCCCGCCCAGGCCGAGCATCCCGCCGATCGCGAGCGGGTACCCGAAGGTCCAGTGCAGCTCGGGCATGTGCGTGAAGTTCATGCCGTAGATGGTGCCGATCAGCGTGGGCGCGAAGAGGATGGCCGCCCACGCCGAGATCTTCTTCATCTGCTCGTCCTGCTTGAGGCTGATCTCCGTCATGCGGCGCGACTCCTCGTTCTGCTCCTGCGTCACCAGCGTGGAGTGCACGTTGAGGGCGTTGGTCAGGAGCGACCGGAACGTCTCCGAGGTCTCCGCGTGCTTGATCGCGTGGTCCAGCACGTTGCGCAGGCTGCGCAGCAGCTCGACCCAGCGGTGGTCCTGCGCGTCGCCCTCCGGGTGCGCGGCGTCGTCCGGGTGCGCGGCGGCGGACTGCTCGTCGGCGTACTCCCGCTTGGCGTCGTACAGGTCCTGGAGCATCTCGACGAGCGGGCCGGTGGCACGCTGGAGCCCGATCACCTCGCGGGTCGCCTCGTAGATGCGGAACGACACCTCCGGGTCGCGGGAGAAGAGCTGGTCCTCGATCTGGTCGATGGCCCCGCGCAGGCGCGTGACCACGGGCCGGTAGGTGTCCACGACCTCGTCCAGCAGCGCCGCGAGGATCGCGACCGGCCCGAGGCGCAGCAGGTCCGGGTCCTGCTCCAGCCGACCGCGCAGCGCGTCGAGGTCGGGCGTCACGGACCGCCGGATCGTGACGACGAAGTCCGGGCCCACCCACGCGTGCACCTCGCCGAACTCCACGCGGTCCACGTGCCCGTCGCCGTCGTCGTCGACGTTGCGCGCGGGGTGCAGCACCACGAACAGCACGTCGTCGTAGTGCTCGACCTTGGGCCGCTGGTGCGCGTGGATCGCGTCCTCGACCGCCAGCGGGTGCAGGGAGAACTCCGCGGCGACGGCCTCGATCTCGGCCGGCGCCGGCCACGACAGGTCGACCCAGGCGATGCCGCCGCGCTCGCGGGTCGTCTCGCAGGTCTCCTCGATGCTCACCGGGTTGGCCGTGCGCCTGCCGTCCACGTACACCGCGTTGTCCATGATGCTCACAGCAGAACCTTCCCAGAGGTGGACGGCAACCCGGGCCGCGGTCCGGCGGCACGCGCGACGTACCCTTGCACCGTGAACGCTGACTTCTCCCCGACCCCGCGCGAGCAGCTCGCCGAGCTCATCAAGGAGCTCGCCGTGGTGCACGGCAAGGTGACCCTGTCCTCCGGCAAGGAGGCCGACTACTACGTCGACCTGCGCCGCATCACGCTGCACCACCGGGCCGCGCCGCTCGTGGGCCACGTGCTGCTGGACCACCTGGAGGAGGTCGGGCTGGGCACTGCCGAGATCGACGCCGTCGGCGGCCTCACCCTGGGCGCGGACCCGATCGCGGACGCCCTGCTGCACGCCGCGGCCTCGCGCGGGCAGGACCTGGACGCGTTCGTGGTGCGCAAGGCGGCCAAGGCGCACGGCATGCAGCGCCAGATCGAGGGCCCGGACATCGCCGGCCGCAAGGTGGTCGTCGTCGAGGACACGACGACGACGGGCGGGTCGCCGATCGCGGCGATCGAGGCCGCGCGGGCCGCGGGCGCCGAGGTGCTGGGCGTCGCCACGATCGTGGACCGGGCCACCGGCGCGGGCGAGAAGATCGAGGCTCTCGGGGTGCCGTACCACTACCTCTACGGCCTCGAGGACCTCGGCCTCGCCTGAGGATCGCTACCGCAAAACTGGCCGTCTCCATATCACTCCCCCGTGGAGACTTTTGCCTAGCCCTACTGTATCTTTAAGTTCATGGGGCCATTTGTCGCATTAGTCCTGCTCGTCGTCGGCGTGGTGGCCTTCACGGTCGCCGCGGCGCGGATCATGAAGCGCGGGCGTTCGCAGGACGTAGCGCAGTGGGCCGAGGCGAACGGCTGGGAGTACGTCGGCAAGGACCCGGTCCTCGCCCAGCGGTGGACCGGCCGGCCGTTCGGCATCGGCGTGGACCGGGTGGCCCGCGACGTCGTCCGCGGCAACGTCGACGGGTTCGACATGGTCTCGTTCACCTACACGTGGCGGTCCGGCGCGCCGGAGGGCGACTCGCGCCGGATCGGCCTGCGCCGGACGGCGCACGTGGTGGCGCTCGACGCGCTGCCGGGCGACCCGGTGATCGACCTCTCGCCGGAGGGGCTCCGCGAGAAGTGGCAGAAGCTGTTCGGGGCCCAGGACGTGCAGATCGACAACCCGGCCTTCGACGGCCAGTGGCTGGTGCGCACGTCCGACGAGTTCTTCGCGCGGCGGGCCCTCGACGCGCGCCTCGCCAACATCGTGATGCTGCCCGACTTCCACGGCTCCCGGCTGCGGATCGAGGGGCCCTCGGTGCTGCTGTGGCGCCCGGGCCGCACCGACGTGACCACCCTGACGGACCGCGCCAAGCGGGTCGCGGACGTCGCGCGCATCGTGCTGCCCATGGAGAAGGGCGGCCCGCGCTTCGAGTCGGGCGGCACGATCGACGGCTTCGGGATCCCGGGCCTGACCTGACCTGACCTGGGCCGACGCGGCCCGTTCCGGGCCGGCCCGGGGCGCTCAGACCAGCTCGACGATGTCCGCGATCGACTTCATCACGTGGCTCGGCCGGAACGGGTACTTCTCGACCTCCCCGGCCGACGTCGACCCGGTGAGCACCAGGAACGTCTCCAGCCCGGCCTCCATGCCGCCCAGGATGTCCGTGTCCATGCGGTCGCCCACCATGGCGGTCGACTCGGAGTGCGCGCCGATCAGGTTCAGCGCCGACCGGAACAGCACCGGGTTGGGCTTGCCCACGTAGTAGGGCTGGCGGCCGGTCGCCGCCGTGATCATGGCCGCCACGGAGCCCGCGGCGGGCAGCAGGCCCTCCTGCGAGGGGCCGGTGACGTCCGGGTTGGTGCAGATGAACCGGGCGCCGTCGACGATCAGGCGGATGGCCTTGGTGATCGCCTCGAACGAGTAGGTGCGGGTCTCGCCGAGCACCACGTAGTCGGGGTCCGCGTCGGTGAGCGTGTAGCCCGCCTGGTGCAGCGCCGTCGTCAGACCCGCCTCGCCGATGGCGTACGCGCTGCCGTTCGGGATCTGGTCCGCCACGAACTGCGCCGTGGCCAGGGCCGACGTCCAGATGTTCTGCTCCGGCACGTCGATCCCGCTGTACGCGAGCCGGGCGCGCAGGTCACGCGGCGTGAAGATCGAGTTGTTGGTCAGCACGAGGAACGGCAGGTCCTTGTCGCGCAGCGCCTTGATGAACTCGGGGCCGCCGGGGAGGGCCGTGCCCTCGTGCACCAGCACGCCGTCCATGTCCGTGAGCCAGGCTTCGGTGGTCCGCTCGATCATGGGCGTCAGCCTAGTGTCTCGGACCCGGAAGGCTTGCGCCGCTCCGGTCTCCACTGCGACAGGTGGGTCACCAGCCCCGGTAGACGTCCTTGCGGTTTCCGATCTTGACCACGGTGACGGTTACCTCTGCGTCGCTGATCTCGTAGATCACCCGGTGGTCGTTGACGGCGATTCGGTACTCGGCGTGCCCGGAGAGCTTGGTTGAACCCCACGGACGTGGGTCGTCTGCGAGCTTTTCGATGGCAGCCTTGACCTTGTCGGCCGCCCGCTGGTCGTTGCGACGGAGCTTGTCCAGGTCGCGCAGCGCAGCAGTTCGGTACGCGATGCTGTAGCGCTTGCTCACGGGCTGTCACCGGGGAGAGGGTCGCCGTCTGCCGTGTATCGCTTGCCGTCGTCGGGCTCCTCTTCCTTGACGTTCGTGAGCCAGCTCTCCTCTGCGCGCAGCTCCAGCGTCTCGAAGATCTTCGCGTCGTCGTGGTCGATCAGGACGGCGACGACCTTGCCGTCGCGCACGATCCCGATGCGTTGCGCGTCGGAGGCGACCCGGTCGACAAGGGCAGCTGCGGCCTCGCCGAGGTCGCGGACGTCCACCAGCTCTGGCACGTAAAGGTCTGTGGAGATTTGTTTCGCCAGGTCGTCACTCATGCCAACGAAGGTACATCGGCGGCGTCCGGGCCACATCACGCAGACGGCACAACGCTTGCTGCCCGGCACCGCCCGGCGGTTACGCCCGAGGGTCGCGCGGTGCGCCCGTCAGGGCGGCGTCGTCCGACGGCTCGGGTTCCTCGGGGGCCGCCGCAGCGGCCGCCTTCTCCGCGCGCCGGGCGCGCCAGATCTCGACGGCCATCGGGATCACCGAGACGAGCACGATGAGGACGAGCAGCGCCTCGATGTTCTCCTTGACGAACGTGAAGTTGCCGAGCACGTAGCCCAGCAGCGTCACGCCGACCGCCCACAGGAGCGCACCGATCGCGTTGAACGTGACGAAGTGCCGGTAGGACATCTTGCCGACGCCTGCCGCGACCGGGGCGTACGTGCGCACGATCGGCACGAAGCGGGCCACGATGATGGTGCGGCCCCCGTACTTGTCGAAGTACGCGTTGGTCTGGTCGATGTAGGACCGCTTGAAGAGCTTCGAGTCCGGCTTGTCGAAGATCTTGGGGCCCGCCTTGCGGCCGATCAGGTAACCGGTCTGGTCGCCGAGGAACGCCGCGGCGAACAGCATGAGGCACAGCACCCCGATGTTGATCTGCAGCGTGCCCTGCGCCACCAGCGCACCCGCGGTGAACAGCAGCGAGTCGCCGGGCAGGATCGGGAACAGCAGCCCGGTCTCGATGAAGATGACGAGCGCGATGCCGACCAGCGCGGCGTCCCCGAACCGCTCGATGAGGTAGTTCGGGTCCATCCAGTCGATGCCCAGGAGCTGCGGCACGGCCGCTGCGTCGACGGGGGCGGCGGCCAGCCCGGACACGACCTCCGGGAGTACGGTCGTCAGCATGGATCGAGCGTAGCGGGGCACAATGACGGGCATGACCAGCACGTCCTCCGGTCCGGGAACCGTCACAGCACCCGCACACGGCCCCGGCAGGGTCGACCTTGTCTGAGCGCCCGCTGCCCGCCCCCGCAGAGGGCCCTGAGCCCGAGATCGGCGTCGGGCCCTGGCCGGGCATCCGGCCCGAAGACCCCCGCTACGACCCCGACCTCCTCGCAGAGGGCGACCGCCGCAACGTGGCCGACCAGTACCGCTACTGGACCGTGGAGGCGATCGTCGCGGACCTGGACACGCGCCGGCACCCGTTCCACGTGGCGATCGAGAACTGGGCGCACGACCTGAACATCGGATCCGTGGTCCGCACCGCCAACGCGTTCAACGCGGCGGGCGTGCACATCGTGGGCCGACGCCGCTGGAACCGCCGCGGCGCGATGGTCACCGACCGGTACCTGCACGTGACCCACCACGTGGACGCCGACGCGCTGGCCGAGTGTGCCGGCGACCTCCCGATCGTCGGCATCGACAACGTGCCCGGGTCGGTGCCGATCGAGGGGCACGCGCTGCCCCGCGAGTGCGTGCTGCTGTTCGGCCAGGAGTCGACGGGCCTGACGGCGGAGGCGCAGGCGGCGTGCGACGTCGTCCTGCACATCACGCAGTACGGGTCGACCCGCTCGATCAATGCGGGCGCCGCGGCCGCGATCGCCATGCACGCCTGGATCCAGCAGCACGCCTGAGGCGCGTCGGGTGGTTCCGCCGACCGCTAATCTCCTCCCTGCGTGGCCGCGGAGCCGCGGCGAGCGCAAGGGGAGCGAATGGTCACGGAATATCCGGTCGGGCGGGCGAAGCGGGCTGGAAGCCCCCATGACGGTGGCGGCCGGGCACAGAACGGTCCCGACTACACCTGGCCCTCCCGGTTCTCCGTTTGGGGCGCGCGGGTGGTGCTGCTGCCGATCTTCGTGGGCATACCGTTCGTGTTCGCCCACTACCCCGTCGACAAGTGGTTCCTGCACACCGAGGGCCGGGTGGCCGACGGGTGGGTCGCCGCCGCTCTCACCGTCGCGCTGTGCCTCGTCATGCTGGTCGGCGACGGGAACTCCGTCCGGGCGGACGGCGTGCGCCTGTCGCTCCGCTCCGGGGCGAAGCAGCACGACTACTCATGGGGTGACGTGGCGACGGTCGGACATGACGACACCGCTCTGGTCGTGACGGACCACCAGGGCGAGGCCACGACGATCAAGCTCGTCGAGCGGCCTTGGCAGGCGAGGCTTATCAAGCGCAAGAGCCCCATGGTCGAGCTGGCGGCGCGTCTGGAACGGATCCGTGTCCAGGTGCGCGCCCCCAGGAACCTCACCCCGCAGGTGCGGGTGGGCGCCGTCCGCCTGACCGCGTCCGAGTGGGTGTTCGCGATCCTCGTTGCCCTGGGCTCCATCGCTGTCGCGACGCTCCGCACGCTCGGTCACTGACCGGTAATCCGTTGCCCGCCGCAAGCGGCTCCGACAGGATCGTCGGGTGAACCGGCCACCCCTCGCACGCGACCGGAACTTCCTCGTCTTCTGGGGCACCCAGACGTTCTCGGTGCTGGGGGACTCGTTCTCGGTGATCGCGTTCCCGCTGCTGATGCTGGAAGCGACCGGCTCGCTGGTCCAGATGGGTCTGCTGACCGCCGTCATGGCGGCCGGCTCGCTCCTGATGGGGCTCGTCGGCGGGGTGATCGTCGACCGGTTCGACCGCCGTCGGCTCCTCATCGCGTGCGACGTGGCGCGCCTGCTCCTGTTCGCGGCCGTGCCCGTGTGCTGGGCGATCGAGCCGCAGGTGTGGCTGCTCTTCGCCGTCGCGGCCGTGGCGTCCGTGTTCGGGCAGCTCTTTCAGATCACGTACATCACGGCCGTGCCGAACATCGTGGGCCGGGACCGGGTCGCCGAGGCCAACAGCAGGCTCCAGGCCACGGCCTCGCTGGCCAACATCGGCGGGCCGGCGCTCGCCGGGCTGGTCGCGGCGGCGCTCGGCGTCACCGCGGCGATCGCGATCGACGCCGCCACCTTCGGCATCTCCGCGCTCGGGCTCCTCGCGGTCCGGCTCACGCGGACGGCACCAGCGGCGTCGGACCGGATGGGCCTCGGTCGCGACCTGCGGACCGGGTTCGTGACCGGCGCCCGGTTCCTGTGGGGCCACCCCGTGCTCCGGGCGCTGACCGTCTTCCTGACGATCACCACCTTCGTCACCCTCGGCATGACCGACGTGATCATCTACCAGGTGCGGTACGGCCTGGGGCAGGGCGAGAACGTGGTCGGGTACGTCATGGCCGCGGCCGGTGTGGGCACGTGCGTGGCGGCGGTCATGTCGGCCTGGCTGCGCCGGAAGCTCGGGTTCGGCGTGCTCTGGCTGGGCGCCATGACGCTGTGCGGCGTCTCCGCGGCGGTCCTGGCCCTGAGCCAGGACGTGCTGGTCATCGGGGCCGCGGTGCTCGGGTTCTGGTTCGGGCTGATGCTCGCGGCGGTCTCCTCGATGTCGCTGCGCCAGATGGTCACGCCCGACGCGCTGCTCGGGCGCGTGACCGCCGCGTTCTGGACCATCCACCACAGCCTCGCGCCCCTCGGCGCCGCCGCGCTCACGGCCGCGGCGGACCGGTTCGGCGCGTCGCGGCCGCTGCTGGCCGTCGCGGTGATCTACCTCGGCGTGGTCGCCGTCGCGTTCCTCACCCCGATCCGCGGCCGCAACCCCGAGGACGTGCCGGTGCCGCCCGCCCGGTGACGAGCGGCGCCCGACGTCGTCCGCGAGCCCGCCCGATGGCGCCGGAAACACGAAAACCACAGTGTTTCGGCCGTTCGACTGTCGAACGACCGCACACGACCACTGGTGGATCGTGGCAAGATCGATGGTGCATCCCCGGGCGGCCTTGGACACACTTGCGACCGCCCACCTCACCATTCGTTTGGAGTTTCGCAGATGCCCATCGCAACCCCTGAGGTCTACGCCGAGATGATCGACCGGGCGAAGGCCGGCAAGTTCGCCTACCCCGCGGTCAACATCACCTCGTCGCAGACCGTTACTGCCGCACTTCAGGGCTTTGCCGAGGCGGAGTCGGACGGCATCATCCAGGTCTCCGTGGGCGGCGCCGAGTACGCCTCGGGCTCGACGGTGAAGGACCGCGTCTCGGGCTCCCTCGCGCTGGCGGCCTACGCCACCGAGGTCGCCAAGGGCTACGGCGTCAACATCGCCATCCACACGGACCACTGCACGGCCGACAAGCTCGACTCCTGGGTCAAGCCGCTGCTCGCCATCGAGGCGGAGCAGGTCAAGAACGGCGGCCTGCCGACGTTCCAGTCGCACATGTTCGACGGCTCGACCGTGCCGATCGAGGAGAACCTTGTGATCGCCGCCGAGCTGCTCGAGCTGTCGCAGGCCGCGCGCACGATCCTCGAGATCGAGATCGGCGTGGTCGGTGGCGAGGAGGACGGCCACACCGCCGAGATCAACGACAAGCTCTACACCACGCCCGAGGACGGCCTGGCCACGATCAAGGCCCTCGGTGCCGGCGAGCGCGGCCGCTACCTGACCGCCCTGACCTTCGGCAACGTGCACGGCGTGTACAAGCCGGGCGCCGTCAAGCTGCGTCCGGAGATCCTGCTCGACATCCAGAAGGCCGTGGGCGCCGAGATCGGCAAGGAGATGCCGTTCGACCTCGTCTTCCACGGTGGTTCGGGCTCGACGGCGGAGGAGATCTCCGCGGCCGTCGACAACGGCGTCATCAAGATGAACATCGACACCGACACGCAGTACGCGTTCTCGCGCCCGGTGGCCGACCACTTCTTCAAGAACTACGACGGCGTGCTCAAGGTGGACGGCGAGGTCGGCAACAAGAAGGCCTACGACCCGCGCGCCTGGGGCAAGACGGCCGAGGCCGGCATGGCCGCCCGCATCGTCGAGGCGTGCCAGCAGCTTCGCTCGGCCGGCCACAAGATGTGAGCATCCCGCTCGCTTGATCGGCAAAAGGTCAGGTGGTCGGCAGCTC
>NZ_JBHVEG010000187.1:0-11859 GCF_042802395.1 Promicromonospora sp. NPDC057488 | reverse complement strand
GGCAGGACGGCGCCCGCCGTGTTCACGGCCTCGAACCCGCCCCAGGCGAGCAGCGGTCCGGCCAGCGCGGCCGACGCGGCGCCGAAGTAGTTCATCAGCGCGTCCGTCGCGCCCTGCAGCGGCAGCTTCACCTGCGGCTCCGCGACGGACGCCAGCACCGCCGACGACGCGATCACGCACGCCGACCAGCCGAGGCCGAGCAGCACGAGCGCGACGGCCGTGAGCACCTCCGCGTCGAGGGCCGGGGCGGCGGCGCCGCCGTGCCCGGCGTGCTCCCCGCCGGCCGGCATGCCCGCCGTCGACCCCGCGGCCAGGGTCGCCGCCAGGAACCCGAGCGCCACGGCCGCACCCTGCAGCACCATGCCGCCGACGGCGACGCGCAGCGGGCCGAACCGGTCGGCCAGCCACCCGAACACCGGGCTGAACGCGAACATCCCCAGCACGTGCAGGCTGATGACGACGCCCACGAGCTGCAGCGACATCCCGCCGTGCTGCATGTGCACCGGCGTCATCACCATCACCATGATCATCACGCCGTGCGCCACGGCCGTGGTGACCACGGCGAACCGCGCCCGCGGGTGCGCCCAGGCCCACCGCAGCGCGGCGAGCGCACCGGTGCGCCGGGGTTCGGCGCGCTTGTCCCCGTGTCCCTGCCCGACGGCGCCCGCGGGCACCACCCGTCCCGCCACGCCGCCCGCGGGGTCCCGGTAGAGGCTCACGAGCAGCAGGCCGGCCAGCAGGTAGGCGACGATCGAGAACAGGTAGGGGCCGCCGAGGTCGGGCACGCCGAGCCCGGAGCCGACCACCGCGCCGGGCGCCGCGACGTTGGGCCCCACCACGGAGCCCACGGTCGTGGACCAGAGGACCACCGACATGGTGCGGGCGCGTGTGCCGGAGCCCACGTTGTCGGCCGCGGCGTAGCGGGACTGCAGGTTGGTCGCGTTCGCGACGCCGTAGAGCATGAGACCCACGAGCAGCACGACGAGCTGCCCCAGCACCGCCGCCGTCACGATGAGCAGCGCGCCGACCGTCGACAGGGCGTAGCCGAGCGACAGGGCCCACCGGCGTCCGCGGAGCTGGGCGAGCGTCGCCAGCGGGATGGAGGCGACCGCCGCGGCGAGCACACCGACCGCCTGGGCGAGCCCGGCCATCGAGGTGCCGCCCAGACTCTCCGCGAGCAGCGCGCCGACGGCGGCCCCGGAGGCCACTCCGACCCCGGCCAGGAGGTTGCTGAACACCAGGACGACGAGGTTTCGGCGGGCGTGCGGCGGATTCTCCACGATTTCCTCTCATTGGCCGATCCGTGCCGAACGGTAGACCGCTCTGGGTTGCGGAAGTCATCGGATAGTGCGGGGTGACACTGCCTCGGGGGGCCTCATGCCCTCGTCGTCCACAGGTTCGTACACAGGTTCGTGTCCTCTGTGAGCAGAAAGTTACCCACGACTCGCCGCAGAAGTGCCTGTTCTCCGCGAATTCCTGCCGATCTGCTGGCAGTATGGGGCCTCGTCGTCGGGCGGGTACCGCCGCACGACGTGACCGAAGAAGGGAAACGCATGTCGCTCAACAAGTCCGAGCTCGTCTCGGCCATCGCCAGCAAGGCCGAGATCAACAAGACCGAGGCCGAGGCCGCGCTCAACGCCTTCCAGGAGGTGCTGATCGAGTCGCTCGCCAAGGGTGAGGCCGTCAAGGTGACCGGCTTCCTGTCGGCCGAGCGCGTCGAGCGCGCCGCCCGCACGGGCCGCAACCCGCGCACCGGCGAGGAGATCTCGATCCCGGCGAACTTCGGTGTCAAGATCAGCGCCGGCTCGCTGCTGAAGAAGGCCGTCGCCAAGTGACGCTTCGCCGCTGAGCTCCTCAGCGACGCGAAGGCCCGGTCCCCCTCGGGGGACCGGGCTTTCGCATGTCCGGGCTCAGAGGTCGCCCTTGCGCTCCAGGTACCGCATCGCAACCCAGCCCAGCGGCACCCGGCCCCAGTAGGTGCACAGGCGGTACAGGATCGTCGCGGAGAACGCGATGGTGGCCGGCACCCCCGCGGCCGTCAGACCGGCCGTCAGGGCGCCCTCCACGCCGCCGAGGCCGCCCGGCGTCGGGATGAGCGCGCCCAGGGCGTTGCCGACCAGGTTGACCAGGGCGATGTCGACGAGCGAGAGCGTCTCCCCGAACGCGGCGAGACAGCACCACAGGCCCACGATGTAGCCGAGCGTCATGATCAGGTTGCCCGCCACGCCCAGCGCCAGGCGGCCGGGATGGCTCAGCATCTGGGCCAGCCGCGGCCACACCTGGCGCAGCCGCGGCCCGATGAAGCCCACGCCCCAGCGCCGCACCGGCGGCACCAGCAGCGTCGCGACCACGGCCGTCGCGATGCCCGCCAGCGTGATCAGCACGGCGGGCGACGGCAGCTCCACGAGCGCGCCCGAGCCCGTGAAGACCGACAGCGCCACCAGCAGCAGCACCGTGACCACGAACTGCGAGACCTGCACGAGCGCGACGGTGGCCACGGCCATCGACATGGACACGCCGCGCTGGGTCAGGAGCCGCAGGTTCAGCGCGGCCGGGCCGATTCCCGCGGGCGCCGCCAGCGCCACGAACGACCCGGCGGCGGCCGTCAGGGTGGCCCGCCCGATCGGCACGCGCGCCGGGGAGAACGCCACGAGCGTCAGGCCCGCGCCGAACCAGGTGATGAGGGCCAGCGCGAACGCCACCGCCACCCACCACGGGTTCGCCGAGCGGACGGCCTCGGCGATCTCGTCGAAGTTGATGGTCGTGACGATCACGGCCACGGCGACGATGGCGACCGTGGTGGTCAGGACCGTGCGTGCGCTGAACCGCGAGATGCGCTGCGGCTGCACGCTCGCCTCGGGCAGCCGCTCCACCAGGGCGTTGCGCAGCTCGCCCATGAGGCCCTTCGCGCGGCGCACCTCCTCGCGGGTGGTCCGCGGCAGCGCGATGGTCTGGATCAGCGGCCCGATGGCGGCGATGTCGGCGTCGGGCAGGGCGCGCACCGCGGCGGCGACGGCGCGGCGCGGGCCCACCCGCAGCCCGGTCAGCGCGAGCATCTGCACCAGGTCCAGGCGGCGCGACAGCGGCGACGACGCGATGTCGCCCTGCTCCCAGCCGGTGATCCACACGTGCGCGCGGCCGTCGTGGTCCCGCTGGGTCAGCAGGACGTCCTGCGTCAGGGCGCGGTGCGTCAGGCCCACGGCGTGCGCACGGCCGAGCTGGTCCCACGCCTCGGCGAGCACGTCGTCGTGCACGTCCTCGTCGGGCACGTCGCGCAGCGAGACCGACTGCGTGGCGTGCTCCAGGACGAGCGCGATCGAGTCGCCGAACTCGCCGATGCCCAGCAGCCGCGGCGTGCGGACGCCGGCGGCGGTCGCGGCGTACGACAGCAGCGCGGTGCGCTCCGCGACGGCCTTGAGCGAGATCGCGGCCCGGCCCTCGATGCCGCGCAGCCGCAGGGCCCGCCACAGCCGCGTGATGAGGCCGACCACCTGCCGGTCGCCGTCCAGCACCAGGACGTCGCGGCGCACGCCGTCGTCGCTGTACAGGGCGTACACGCGGTTGTCGCCGGCCCGGCCCAGGGCGAGCGCGGCCGCGTCGTCCGGCACGCCGTGCTCGACGGCGAGCGCGGACGCGAGCACGGGGGTGGCGGCGTCGTCCTGGCCGGCGCCCTGGCCGCCGTCGGACAGGGCGCGCACGCGCGCCAGCGAGATCGGTGCGAACCCGGCGCGCCGCACGGCCGTGACCAGGTCGGACCCGTAGGCGCGCTCGCTGCGGATGCCCGACACGTACTGCACGGTCGAGCCCGCCAGGCGGCCCAGCAGCAGCGCGACCAGCGTGCCCGGCAGCGACACCTGCCCCGTGATCAGCACGATCAGCAGGGCCAGGAACATCAGGTTCCACGAGATGCGGACGGTACGACGCCGCGTGGCCGGCCCGGCCACCGTGAGCATCGCTGTGAGCGCCACGGCGAACTCCGGGATGGTCAGCACGTAGCCGGTGCCGCGCTCCCACACCGACATGCCGCGCACCAGCTCGTCCGAGCCCAGGTGGCGCACCAGGAACGTGGTGAGCACGCCGATCAGCAGCCCGAGGACGCCGGCGGCGATGGACTCGACGATCTGCCGGCCCAGCCGCCGCACGCCGAGCTCGATCATCACGGCCACCGGGGCGAACAGGATGACCAGGCCCTGCAGCACCGCGACCGGCACGAACAGGATCGCCGCCAGCAGGTCGTTGAAGCTCCGGACGTCCTCGGTGACGCCCGCCGTGGTGCCGTGCGCGACGACCGACAGGACCATCACGCCCGCCGTCCCCAGGGCGCACGCGATCATCCAGACCAGCGCGCGGGGGTGGCGTACGCGGTCCTCCGGGGTGTCGACGACCCGGACCAGGCCGCTCTCGAAGGGCATCGCCTCCGGTCCGCCGGACACTTCGGCACCGGGGTCAGCCCGGCCGGTGCGCGAGTTGGACATGCTCGCGATTCTAGAGCCGTTGAGGCTCGCTTGACCGGAGAGTCGCTACCGCGCCCGGAATATCCGGGTCAGGTCGACGGCGTCCCCAGCGTCCGTCCGGTCATCCTCACCGGATCCCGAGTGCCTCACGCCACTCGGCGGGCACGAGCGCGTAGCCCACGAACGCGACGATGTCGAGCAGCGTGTGCGCCACCACGAGCGGGATGATCCGGCGCCGTCCCCCGGGCTGGAACCGGGGCGAGGTGTAGAACCACGAGAACACGACGCCCATCACGACGTTGCCGATGAACGGCCCGATGCCCTGGTAGAGGTGGTACGAGCCGCGCAGGAGCGAGCTGGCGACGATGAACTTCACGCGGTTCCAGCCCAGGTCCCGCGTGCGCTCGTACAGGTAGCTCACGGCGATGACCTCCTCCAGGAGGCCGTTCTGGAACGCGCTGAGCAGCAGCACCGGCACCGTCCACCAGTACGCGTCCAGGGCGCTGGCCTGCACCTCCACGGTGATGCCGACCGCGCGCCCCAGGGCGTAGAAGGCCAGGCCGGGGATGCCGATCGTGGCCGCCAGCGCGACGCCCCACCCGAGGTCGCGCCACGGGCGCGATCCGTCCAGGCCGAGGCTGCGTGTCACGCTGCGCCCGTTCGCGCTGAGCAGGTACAGGACCAGGGCCACCGGCACCAGGGCGAACCCGATGCTCAGCACCTGGTAGACGAGGTCGAGGTACGGGCGCTCGGACTGGCTCGCGTTGAGCGTGGCGGTCTGCTCGCCGAGCGGCGTCCCCGCCGTCAGCCGGGCCACGATGTTGACCAGCGCGTACACGCCGGACTGGCCCAGGCTCAGCCCGAGCACTATCCACACCTCGGCGATGGTGCGGCGACGGGAGAGGGGCGGCTCGGTCACGGTCACGCTCCGGAACCTACCCCGCGTGGCCGGCAGTCCGGCAGCCGGCCACGCGAGAGGTCAGCGGTTCGACGCCCGCCGCACGAAGTCCGCGAGGTCCGCCGACTGGGCGACCCGCGACTCGGGGTGGATGTACATCATGTGGCCCGCCGGGTAGACGCGGGTCTCGATGCGCTCGCGATAGGACGCCGGGACCGCCATCTGGTCGAGGCTGTACTCGATGGCCTCGACCGGCACGCCGCCGTCGTACCGGCCCATGGCGATGTGCACCTGGAGGTGCGGGTTCAGGATCATCGCCGTGGCCAGCTTGTCGGCGACGTCGACGGCCTTGCCCTCGAACTCCTTGTACGACCACGGGTGCACGTGGCGCGAGAGCACCTCGTAGATCGCGTCGTGCTCGTACCCGAGCTCGCCGCGCAGGTAGTGGTGCAGCGCCGCCGTGTACGGGCCGGAGGTGGCGGTGAGGAACGGGTCGTACGGCATCTGCTCGTGGATGTAGTGGTCCGCCGGGCCGGTGAACCGGGTGTCGAGGCGGCCGGTGACCAGGCGGCGCGCGCGCAGCAGCTCGGCGTAGACCCGGGTGTGCTCCAGGCGCAGGTTGGCGCGGTCCACGTAGTCCTCGCTCAGCCCGGTCAGGGAGGCGATCTTCGCGACGGCGGCCGCGCGCTCGTCGTCGGGCACGCGCGCCCCGCGGGCCAGCACGGAGGCGTAGGTCTCGGCCCAGTCCTTGGCCTCGGCCACGACGTCGTCGAGCGCCCGGTCGCCGAGCAGGCCGTGGTAGTGCGCCGTCGCCGCGTAGACCGGCAGGAACAGCGGGTGCGGCAGGTTGGAGTGCTCGCCGTCGAACAGCGCCTCCATGTTGAGCGCCGGGGCCACCAGCATGACGCCGTTGAGGAACATGCCGAACCGCGTCTGCAGGTACTCGGCCAGCGCGGCGCCGCGCGTGCCGCCGTAGGACTCGCCGATCAGGAACTTGGGGCTCATCCACCGGTCGTTCCGGCTCGTCCACAGGCGGATGATCTCGCCGACGGACTCGATGTCGCCCGTGAACCCGTGGAAGGGCTTGGCCTGCTCGCCCTCGGTGGCGCGCGAGAACCCCGTGGAGACGGGGTCGATGAACACCAGGTCGGAGACGCGCAGCAGGGTCTCCGGGTTGTCGATCAGGCCGTACGGCGGCGCGGTCAGGTCGCCGACGTCGCCGGAGTCGACCCGGCGCGGGCCCAGCACGCCCAGGTGCAGCCATACCGACGACGAGCCCGGGCCGCCGTTGAACGCGAACGTCACCGGGCGCCGCGTCACGTCGGCGTCGTCCAGCGTGTAGTAGGTGATCGAGACCTCGGCCTTGGGCTTGCGGCCGTCGTACTTCTCGTCCTTGACGGACTCCTGGCGCAGCACGACCCGGCCGGTCGTGGCGGAGTAGGCGAGGTCGCCCTCGGGGGTGTGCAGGGTGTGCCGCGTGGTGACCAGGTCGTCGGCGGGCTCCGGCTTCTTTGCCGGGCTCCCCTCCGACGCCGGCTTGGTCGCCTCGGGCTGTTCGGTGCTGGTGCGCTTCTCGTCGGTCACCTGGGGAACCTATCCCGGCCCTCCTCTTCGAGACCCAGGCTTTCTTCGCTTTGATCCGGCTCAAAGCGAAGAAAACCTGGGTCTCGAAAGGGGCGGCGAGAGCGGGGTCCAAAAACCCCTTGCGCGCCTCCCCTGCGATCCGGCAAACTGGTTTGCAGTACAAACCAGTTTGAGAGGCGAGGCGATGACCATGGCTACCGACCCGAACGCGGGGCTCGACCCCGCCGAGACGCTGCGCCTGATCCGGCAGCACCAGGAGGCGGCCCGCGACGCCACGGAGCCCGACGGGCGCCTGCTGTTCGGCGCGTGGGGCCTGGCCTGGGTGATCGGGTACCTGGCCATGTGGACGACGGCCCGCGAGACGGGTTCGCCCGCGCCGTGGGCCGCGTGGGTGTTCGCCTGCTGCATCGCGGGCGCGACCACCTTCACGATCGTGCACAGCATCACCCGGACCGCGGGCACCCGGGGCGCGAGCGCCCGGATCGGCGCGCTGTACGGCTGGACCTGGTTCCTCGCGTTCACCGCGCTCGGTGTCGTGCTGGGCGCGATGGGCAACGCCGGGGCGTCGCCCGAGATCATGGCCATCGCCGCGAACGGCTTCGCCTGCGTCATCGTCGGCCTGATGTACATCGCCGGCGGGCTCCTCTTCGAGGAGAACCGTATGGCCCTGGTCGGCGGCTGGATGCTGGTCGCCGCGGTGCTCGCGGCCTTCGCGGGGATGCCCGCCACCTACCTGGTGATGGCCGTGGCGGGCGGCGGCGGGTTCCTGGTCATGGCCGGGGTGGAGCAGGTGCTCCGGGCGCGGCGCCGATCGGAGGGCGGTGTGCGGCGTGCCTGAGGACCTCGATCCGGTCATCCACGCCCCCGCGCGGCTGCGCGTCGTGGCCTCCCTCGCGGCCCTGGGCCGCGGCGACGAGGTCGCCTTCCCCAAGCTGCGCAAGCTGCTCGACATGACCGCCGGCAACCTGTCGACCCACCTGCGCAAGCTGGAGGACGCCGGGTACGTACGGGTCACCAAGACGCACGAGGGCAGGACGCCTGCGACGTACCTCGCCCTCACCGAAACCGGCCGCACCGCGTTCGCGGACTACCAGGCGGCACTGATGGATCTTCTGAAGGGAGCGCAGTCATGAGTGCGGTAGAGGTCAGCGGGGTGACCAGGCGCTTCGGCGCCGTGGTGGCCCTCGACGACGTCTCGCTGGAGGTGGGGCAAGGCGAGCTGGTCGGTCTGCTCGGCCCCAACGGGGCCGGCAAGTCCACGCTGCTGTCGCTGGTCAGCGGCCAGCGGCGGCCCGACACCGGGATCGTGCGCCTGAACGGTCACGACCCACGGGACGCCCGGGCGCGGACGCTGCTCGGCCTGACCCCGCAGGAGACCGGCCTGCCCGCGACACTGCGGGTGCGTGAGGTGGTCGACTTCGTGGGCGGCCACTACCCCGACCCGGTGCCGACGGGCGAGCTGCTGGAGCAGTTCGGCCTCGCCGACCTGGGCAAGCGGCAGACCGGTTCGCTGTCCGGCGGGCAGAAGCGGCGTCTTGCCGTGGCGCTGTCGCTGGTCGGCCGGCCGCGCGTGGTCCTGCTCGACGAGCCCACCACCGGCCTCGACGTGTCCGGCCGCAACGCGCTGTGGGACGCCATCCGGGAGTACCACGCGAGCGGCGGCACCGTGCTGCTCACCTCCCACTACCTGGAGGAGGTGCAGGCGCTCGCCGAGCGCGTCGTCGTCATCGACCACGGGACCGTGCTCGCCGACGACTCCCTCGAGACCATCCTCGGCCAGGTCGGTGCGCGCCGGGTCCAGTTCACGGACGCGGAGGGGACGCGGCAGGAGCACCTCGTCGCCGACTCCGACGCCTTCGTGCGCGACCTCGTCCGCGCCGGTACCGAGTTCCGGGACCTGGAGATCCGGGGCGCGTCCCTGGAGGAGGCGTTCGGCCAGCTCGTCGACGCCACGAACGAAGGAGCCGTGCGATGAGCGCGACCACGAGCACCACCGGCACCGAGGTCGCCGGCCCCGCCCCGCAGACCCGGTCGTTCTGGGTGCTGTCCTGGCTGCACCTCAAGTACCAGTTCCTGGAGACCGTCCGGGTCCCCATCGCGGTGCTCGGGAACGTGCTGTTCCCGTCGCTGGCGATGGCCTTCTTCGTGGTGCCGCAGGAGGCCGTGGCGGGCAACCCCCTGTACGCGACGATCGCCATCGCCGGCCTCGGGCTGTTCGCGATCTGCTCCGCCAGCCTCTTCACCTATGGCCTGGGCGTCGCGGAGGACCGGCAGCTGCCGTTCTACCCGTTCCTGCGCTCGCTGCCCGCCGGCCCCGGGCCGCAGATGGTGGCGCGCGTGCTCAACGGCGGCATCTTCTCGCTGTTCGGCCTGCTGCCGCTGATCCTCATCGGCTGGCTGTTCACGGCGGCCGCCCTGACGCTCGGGCAGCTGCTCGCCGGCATCGGGACCATCCTGGCGGTCTCCGTCCCGTTCGTGCTGCTCGGCATGGCCATCGGCTACAAGCTGTCGGCCAAGGCCGCGCTGCCCGTGGTGCAGGTCATCCTGTTCCCGCTGGCCTTCGCCGGCGGCCTGTTCCTGCCGCCTGAGATGTTCCCCGGCTGGCTGGACGCGATCTCGAAGGCCACCCCCACCCGGGCCGGCCGGGACCTGCTGGTCCAGGCGACCACGGGCCTGGACGCGTACGCGCTCGCGCTCCCGGTGCTGGCCGGGTGGACCCTGCTGTTCGCGGTGCTGGCGATCCTGGCCTACCGCAGCGACGAGGGGCGCCGCTTCCGCTGACCCGGGATCACGAGGCACGGCGCAGGCGGAGCGAGTTCGCCACCACCAGGACCGAGCTCGCCGCCATCGCCCCGCCCGCGATCATCGGGCTGAGCAGCCCGGCCGCCGCCAGCGGGAGCGCCGCGACGTTGTACGCGAACGCCCAGAACAGGTTCTGCTTGATCACCCGCAGGGTCTTCCGGGACAGGCGGACGGCGCTCGCGGCGGCCCGCAGGTCGCCCCGGACCAGCGTGATGTCGCCGGCCTCGATCGCCACGTCGGTGCCGGTGCCCATCGCGAGGCCCAGGTCGGCGGTGGCCAGGGCGGCGGCGTCGTTCACGCCGTCGCCCACCATCGCCACGGTGCGGCCCTCGGCCTGCAGCCGGGCCACCACCGCGGCCTTGTCGGCGGGCAGCACCCGCGAGATCACGTCCTCCTGCGGGATGCCCACGGCCCGGGCGGCGACGCGGGCCGCGCCCGCCGAGTCGCCGGTCAGCAGGTAGGGGCGCAGGCCCAGCCCGGTCAGCTCGGCGACGGCCTCGGCCGACGTCGCCTTGGCCGGGTCGCGCAGTGCGATCACGCCGCCCGCGGCCCCGTTCCAGGCGACGGCCACGGCGGTCGCCCCGGCCTCCTCCTGCTGCCCGACGGCGGAGCGCACCTCCGCGGAGACCGTCACCCCCTGCCCGGCCAGCCAGTCCGGGCGGCCCACCAGCACGCGCCGGGTGTTCAGCGCGCCGTCCGGCGTCAGCCCCGCGTGCGCCCGCCGGACCAGGCCCTCGACGCCCCCGCCCGGGTGCGCCACGAAGCCCGTGACCTCCAGGGGCGTCTCGGGGTCCGGGTCGGCGGCGGCCCGGCCCGCGGCCGCGACGGCCCGCGCGATCGGGTGCTCGCTGAGCGCCTCGACGGCGGCTGCGTACCGCAGTACCTCCGGGGCGTTGGTGAGGTGGTTCGCGTCGTCGGCGGCCGCGTGCCCGCCGCCGGCCATCGCGGGGCTCCGGTCGGGGCTCCACACGTCCACCACGCGCATCCGGCCCTCGGTGACCGTGCCGGTCTTGTCGAGCACCACGGTGTCCACCCGGCGCGTGCTCTCCAGGATCTCCGGCCCGCGGATCAGCACGCCGAGCTGGGCGCCGCGGCCCGTGCCGACCAGGATGGCCGTGGGCGTGGCCAGCCCCAGCGCGCACGGGCAGGCGATGATCAGCACCGCGACGGCGGCGGTGAAGGCGGCCTCGACGTCGCCGGTCAGGGCGAGCCAGCCCGCCAGGGTCAGCACGGCCAGCACCAGCACCACCGGCACGAACACCGCCGAGATGCGGTCGGCGAGCCGCGCCACGGGGGCCTTGCCCGTCTGTGCCTGCGCCACGAGCCGCCCGATGCGGGCGAGCATCGTGTCCTCGCCCACGCGGGTCGCGCGCACCAGCAGGTGCCCCGACATGCTCACCGTGCCGCCCACGACGTCGTCCCCGGCGGTCACGTCCACGGGGACGGGCTCGCCGGTGACCAGGGAGGTGTCGAGCGCCGAGGCGCCCTCCACCACCGTGCCGTCCGTGGCGACCGTGCCGCCCGGGCGCACCGCGAACACGTCCCCCACCTGCAGCGCGGCCACCGGCACCGCGGTGGTGCGCCAGCCGCCGTCCGGCACGCGCAGGGGCGTGCCGTCCGGGCCGAGCGCGATGCGCTCGGCGTCCTTGGCGCCCAGGCTGAGCAGGGCGCGCAGGGCGTCGCCCGCGCGGCGCCGCGACCGGTGCTCGGCGTACCGGCCGGCCAGCAGGAACGTGGTGACCACCGCGCCGACCTCGAAGTACAGCGCCGGGCCCATGCTGTGCTGCGCGGGCCGGAGGGAGTCGGCCACCAGGACCCAGAGGGACCACAGGGTCGCCGCGACCACGCCGATCGAGACCAGCGTGTCCATCGTGGAGCTCGCGTGCCGGGCCGCCCGGAACGCGGCGGCGTGGAACGGCCAGGCGCCCCACACCACGACGGGCAGCGCCAGCGCGGCGACCAGCCACTCGCTGCCCGGGAAGGACAGCCCGGGCACCATCGACAGCAGCAGCACCGGGACGGTGAGCACGGCCGAGACGCGCAGGCGGCGGAGCAGGTCCTCGCCGCGGTATCCGTCGCCGGGGGCGGATACCGCGCCGGGCCCGGCGGACTCCTCCGCGC
>NZ_JBHVEG010000186.1:0-12057 GCF_042802395.1 Promicromonospora sp. NPDC057488 | reverse complement strand
GTGCGACCTGCCTCGCACCGGGCCGGACGTCTGCGCGAGCGCCCTAGGCGGCCATCGAGGCGGCGAACTGCGAGAAGAACTCGTCGATCTCGGCCTCGTCGTAGACCTGGCGCCCGAGCACGAGGGCCAGCTCGTCGCAGCAGTGCTCGGTGCAGTAGGAGCGCACCTCGGCGGCCTCGAAGAGGTCCCACGAGGGGGCGAGGTTGGACAGCAGCCCGGCCCGGACGAACCCGGCCGCCGGCGCGAGGCTGTCGAAGAAGGCCCACCGGTCGCCGATGTCGACGGCCGCCCCGCGGAACACGCTCGTCTCGCCCTCCTCGCGGGCCGGCGGGAGCGGCGTGTGGTCGACGACGGCGCAGTACTCGCCGTGCTCGGTGGTGGTGGTCCGGACTCCGGGGTGGCTGCCGTAGTGCCGGCAGAGGGATGTCTCGTGGTCGCTGCCGACGGTCAGCTTGCCGTCCATCAGGCGTGCGGTGAATGCCTGCGCGAGCATTGCGGTCCTTACTTTTCGAGATCCAGGTCGTGGTCACGACACAGTGCGGAGCGGACCAACTGGTCGAACCCGGCTTCGGCGGCAGCGTAGCGACAAGTAGGGCAATTCGCCTGGGCAAGCGTCCAACTCAGGGCGACGTCGCGGGACCGAGGGCCGGCGCGACCGCGGGGCGCACGGTCTCCCGTACGCCCCGCGGTCACCGCAGTGCCGTCGTCAGCTGTTCCAGTTCGAGACCTGGTACAGCTTGTCGTCGACCCGGAACGCGACCTCCGCCCCGTTGTACTTGCCGCTCATGAAGCACGAGAGCGTCCGGTTCCCGCTGGACCCGTTCATCGGGTACTTGGTGCTGCCCGCCCAGGTGTTCGAGTGCGGCTCGTGGATGTCGTGCCAGTAGGTCGGGCTGTCCTGGTCGTACTTCTGCGTGTTGCCCGCCCAGCAGGCGGCCTCGTGGTTGCCCGAGTCGAAGCCGGACCAGTTCAGCACCCAGTTGCGGCAGTTCGCGCAGTCGCCGCTGTTGCCGCCGACGGTCACCCAGGCCTTCGGCGTCAGGCCCGCCGCCGAGTCGCAGGCGTCGGCCTTGTTGCCCGCCGAGTCGGTCACGGTGACGCAGGCCTTCTTGGTGTCCCCGGGGCCGGCCGTGGCCGACTGGGTGCCGCTCTTCTGGGTGCTGCTGATCGCGCCCGTGACGCTGACGGTGGTCGGGCGCCCGTTCTCGGCCCGCGCGTCCCAGGTGAACGTCACCTTGCCGCCCTCACCGGTGGCGGTGATCTTCGGCGTGGGCGGCGGACCGTACGGCGTCACCGGGTTCGAGGCGGCCGACCAGTCCGAGCAGGCGTTGGCGTTGGCGTTGCACGCCCGCACCCGGAACGTGTACTCCGTGCCGTTGTTCAGGCCCTTGTACGTGTACGTGTTGTTGTTGCCCGCGCTCGGGTTGCCCTGGCCGTTGGCCGAGACCTCGTACCGCGCCCCGGCGCCGCGGAACGACTGCACCCGGCTCCAGCTCACGTCGGCCTGGCCGCTCGTGGTGGACCCGAGCTTGGCGGTCGGCTTGCCCGGGATGTCGGGGATGCCGTAGGGCACCGCCTCGTTCGAGAACGGGCTCATCTCGCCCTCGCCGGCCTTGTTGGTCGCCCGGACCTTGAAGGTGTAGGTCGAGTCGGTCGACAGCTCCTGGACCGTCTGCGTCGTCCGGGTGGTGTTGAGGGACTTGACCAGCTCCCCGCCGGTGTAGACGCCCAGCCAGTACTTGCTGATCGCGTCGCCGTTGTTGGCCGGGGCCGTCCACTTGACCGTGATCTGGCCGCCCACGGCGGTGTTCACCCGGGTGGCGGTCGGCGCCGCCGGTGCGGCCGGGGGCGCGGCCGGGGTCTCCGGCGCCGACGCCTCGGACCACTCCGACGGGTCCGGGGCCTTGTTCTTGGCCTGAGCCCGCACGGTGTAGGCCGTGCCGTTCTCCAGCCCGCTCCACGTGACGCTGCTGCCGGCCTGGCAGGTCTTCTGGGTCACGTTGTCCGCCGGGGCGGGGCTGATCTCCAGGTTGACGCACTCGATCGGGGACCGGTCCGTGTACGCCTTGTTCTTCCAGGACACGGTCAGCTTCTGGTCGCCGAACTTGAGCGTCGGCGGCGCGGGCTGGTCCGGCTTCGCGTCCGGCCGGACCTCACGGGAGGCCGGCGATGGCGCCGACGGGCCCACCGCGTTGATCGCGATGACCGTGAACGTGTACTTCACGTTGTTCTTGAGCCCGTCGAACGTGCAGGTGGTCGTCTTGCACGCGTGCTCCTGACCGTTCTGCGTCCGCAGCTTGTAGCCGGTGATGTCCGAGCCGTTGTTGTTGGGCTGGTCCCAGCTCAGCACCACCGTCTCGGAACGCACCTCCTCCACCCGCGGCGCCCGGGGTGCCGCGGGCTTGCCGAGGACCGTCAGCTTGGCGATGCCGTCGACCTCGCGGTCGGGGTCGCCGGTCGCGTCCTGCACGCGGTAGCGCACCGTCATGACGCCGGTGAAGTCGTCCGCGGGCGTGACGATCACCTCGGAGTCGTTGAACTTCACGTCGCCCTGGCCCGTCTCCAGCTCCGCGCCGACCACCTTGAGCGGCTTGTCGGGGAACGGGTTGGTGTCGTTGGCCAGGACCGGGATCGTGCTGACCTTGCCCTGGTGGGCGTCCGGCACGGTGTCCTGCGCCGTCTTGGCGAGCTGCCTGGTCGACGGCACCACCCGGACCGTCAGCACGGTCTCGACGGCCGGGTTCTTGCCGTCGGAGACCGTCATCGGCAGCTCACGGTAGGTGCCCTTGGGCAGCGAGGCGTCGACCTCGCCGGTCACGACCGCGCCCGACACCTTGGTGGTGACACCGGCGACGCCCTTGACGTCGAAGGTCAGCGGGTCCTTGTCGGGGTCCGTGACGTACCGCGACAGGTCGACGTCGGCCTTCTCCGCCGGCGCGACCTTCAGCACGGGCCGCCCGGTGATCTTGGGCGGCATGTTCTCGGACGGCGTCACGTCGATCAGCAGGGTCAGCACCGCCGACAGGCCCTCGGTGTCGTCCGGCCCCTTGCCGTCGGTCACCTCGAAGCTGACCGACGCCGAGCCGGCGTAGTCCCGCGCCGAGGTGTACACGATCGTGTGGTGGTCCTCCACGTCGGCCCTGCCCTCCAGGGCCTTGACCGTCTTCTCCTCGGTGATCCGCGGCTTGCGACCGTCGCGCACCACCACGTAGTCCTCGAGGTCGATGGTCAGCGGCTCGCCGGAGAACGCCTTGAGCGGCTCCTGGCCCGGCTTCAGGTGCGGCCGGGCCAGGTCGCCCGGGACGCGCACGAAGGCCTTGGCCTCCAGGCCGTCCATGTCCTTGACCGTGTACGTGATGACCTGCGGGTCCTGCGTCAGCTCGATCTTGATGCCGTTCTCCTCGGTGAGGGTCACGCCCTCCAGGCCCGGGTCCACGGACACCTCGAGATCGGCGGCCACGCCGTCCGGGTCGACGTCGTTGGCGAGCACGTCGACCGTGACGCTGGTCGAGCCCTGCACGTCGTCCGCCGTCACGACGTCGTCGTGGGCGATCGGCCGCAGCAGCGGCGCGTTCTGGTCGACGTTCAGCGTGATCGCACCGCTGGCCTCGGCCTTGTAGATGTCCTGGACGGCGTAGTAGAAGGAGTAGGCGCCCTCGTCGTCCGGGGCCGTGACCACGACCTCGTCCTCCACCGCCTTGGGCTTGAGGTCGCCCGTGCCCTCGAAGCCCTTGGCCACCAGTGAGATCTGGTCGCCGTCCGGGTCCGAGTCGTTCTCCAGGGCCGGGACGGCGACCGTGCGGCCGGGCCGCACGGTCGTCACGTCGTCGATCGCCTGCGGTTCCTGGTTCGACGCCGGGGGCACCGCGATGCCCACCCGCACGACGCCCTCGGCGGGCGCCCCGCGGGTGTCCGTGACCTGGTAGGTGAACGTGTCCAGACCCGTCGCCTCCTTGCCCGCCTGGTAGTCGATGAACCCGTCCACGATCGTGGCGGTGCCCTTCGCGGGCGGGGCCGAGATGCTGCTCAGCGTCACGTAGTCGCCGTCGGGGTCGGTGCCGTCGAGCGGCAGGGGGATGCGCACGACCCCCTTGGCGAGCACGCGGGCCTCGATGTCGGGCAGCTGCGGGGCCGAGTTCTCCGGCGCGTCGAGCACGTTGATCGTGATCTGGGCGGAGTCCTTCTGCCCGTTGGCGTCCCGCACCTCGTAGACGGCGTGGTACTGGCCTGCCTCCTGGCCGGCGCGGAACCGCACCGTGTCCTCGGAGACGAAGGCCTCGCCGGCCTCGGCGGGCGGCGACTCCTGCAGCTCGTCCGTCAGGGTCAGCTCCAGGCCGTCCGGGTGCGTGTCGTTCTTCAGCACCGGGATGGTCACGACGTCGCCGACGTGTACGGTCGCCTCGTCCGGGCCCGCCTCCGGCGGACGCAGCTGGGCGGGCGTCGGGATCGGGACCACGCGCACCTGGCCCGTGGCCGTGCTGGTGCCGTTGGCCACCGTGTAGGTCAGGGTCACGGGCCCCTCGAGCCGCTTGACCTCGGAGACCTTCAGGATCTGGTGGTTCAGCACCGAGACGCTCACGGGGGCGTCACCGGGCACGTCGACGCCCTGCACCACGAGCACGCCGCCCGCGGGGTCGGTGTCGTTGGCCAGCACGTCCACCAGCGCGGTACCGCCGGCCGGGAGCAGCAGCTGGTCCGAGACGGCGATCGGCGCGCCGGCCTCCTCCGGCGGCGGGACGACGTCCACGCGCACCAGGCCCGTGGTCGGCTCGGGGCCGTCGGTGATCTCGTAGGTCACGTCGTACGCGCCGGGGGTCTCCGACTGGAACTTGAACGTCTCGGCCGTCGCGTTGGTCGTGATCGTCGCGCCCTGCTTGTCGTTGACCCGGGTCAGCCGGATGTCGTCGCCGTTGGGGTCGAAGTCGTTGACCAGCGGGTCCACCGTGACCGGCTCGCCGGCCAGGACCGTCACGTGGTCCTGCACGGCGACCGGCGGCACGTTGGACGCGACCACCTTGATGATCAGGCTGCCCTGGTACGCCTGGCCCATCGCGTCGGACACCTGCACCTCGACGACCTTGCTGCCCGTAACGGTGCCGCCGTCGCGGAACTCGATGGTGCCGTCCGGCCGGAACCGCACCTCGTCCAGCGGGTCGGCCGTGCTCGCGCTGGACAGGAACATGTCGTCGCCGTCGGGGTCCGTGAAGTACGGCAGGACCTTGATGGTGCCCATGCTGCCCTGACCCACGACGAGCACCGGCTTGCCGGGCTGCACGGGCGGGTTGTTCTCCTCCAGCGGCACCACGTTGACGTCCACGGAGCCCTCGTCGACGCCGCCGCGGCCGTCGTCCACCTGGTAGGTGAACGTGGTGGTGCCGCTCGCGTCGTCGGGCACGTCGGCCTGCAGGGCCGCGCCGTCGAGCACGCGGTTGACCTTGATGTCGCCCTCGACCTCGCCCACCACGGACGCCGTCATGACGTCGCCGTCCAGGTCGGAGTCGTTGCCCAGCACGTTCAGCACGGTGGTGCGGCCGGGCCGCACGCCGAACGTGTCGTTCTCGGCGACCGGCGGGCGGTTGCGCTTGTTCCGGTCGGCCACGGCCTGGTCGACCTGCTCCGGGGTGGCCTGCTCGGACTTGGTCTTCTCACCCTTGGAGTTGTCCGGCATGGTCTGTTCCCAGTCGTCGACCTTCTCGAACTCCTCGGCGGCCATCCACAGGAAGCCGTTCCCGACGTCGTTCAGGACGATGATGTTGCGGTTGACGCGGTAGACCAGGCTCGCGGCGGGGTCGACGCCCTCGAGCACCTCGTTCACGTTGTCCTCGGCGTCGCCGCACTCGCGGATGACCTGGCCGCCGGCCCAGGCGCCGTAGAGGCACCCGCCGAGCTGCACCGGAGCGGAGGGCTGGCCGCCGCTCCCGCCCGCGAAGTTGTGCTTGACCGGGTCGCCCCCGCCGAGCGGCACGGTGACGAGGTTCCCGGGGGTCGCCACCGCCACCTCGTCCGCCTTGCCGGAGGGCTGCTGCAGCATGCCCTGCGAGCCGCTCTCGATCTGCACGGAGTCGCCACCGGGCAGCACCAGGTTGCCGGTCGACAGGTCCAGCACCACCGGCTTGTCGCCCACGGCCGAGACCTGCAGCTTCGCGTCGGGGCCCAGGGAGATCGACGACTCGTCGGCGTCCTCGGCGACGCCCTGCGTGCTGGTCGGGACGGTGTACAGCTTGCCGTCGGCGGGCACGGCCAGGAACACGGTGCCCTCGCGGCCCACCGCGAGCGTGCCGCCCTTGCCCACCTTGAGCGTCGGCTTGGTCTCCTTCTCGTCGAAGGCGGCCGAGTCGAACGGCATGACCCACACCCGGCCGGTCTCGCCGTCGTACACGGCGGTGGTGGCGGCGCCCGAGGCGACCTGCGAGCCCGCGGGGAACTTCATCGTTCCGTCCAGGACGAGCTGCGCCGGGTTGACGGGGCTCGCGGAGAAGTCGCTCACGCTGTCCAGGAGCACGCGCTGCGCGTCCTGCTGCACGTCGAAGCTCGCCGAGCCCGCCACCAGGACGCCGTCCAGCGCCTTCGCCTCGTAGTTGAACCGCCCGAGCTGGCCCTCGGCGGTCTGGGTCACCCAGACCCCGCTGTCGTTCAGGTCGACGTCCGCGGTGGTCTCGCCGTCGTACCAGAGCGCGAGGCCCAGCAGACCCGCGCCGAAGAGCGTCACCACACCCGCCGAAACTACCGACCTGCGATTCTCAAATACGCGTGAGGCAAAGCTCATGCGTCCTCCCGATCATCACTCCACAAAGAAAAGCCCGCCCGGACATCCAACACAGGCGCGACGTCCGTAACCCTATCGATCGAGGAGGTGAATTGTCGCCGAAATGGGTGCTTTTCGCAGCGCGTGCGCCGAGGTCAGCGGGCTTTCAGGGGTGCGGGATCAGTAGGACGCCGCGCGCCGGTCGACCCACTCCTTCGCCTCGAGGAGCCCCTGGCCGGTCTCCTCGCGGTACAGCTTGATGGCCTCGATGCGCCGGTCGGACCAGATGCACCGGTCGATCTCGGCCAGCGCCTCGGGCGAGATCCCCTCGGCGACGGGCCCCTCGATGCCGAGGTGCTTGATCACCAGGTCGAGCTTTCGCTCGACGCGTTCCACCGTCCTGCCGTTCGCGTGCAGGTTGCCCTTCACGGTCATGTACAGCAGGAGCAGGATCACCAGGATGGCCGCGGGAATGATCTCCAGGGGAAACATTCCTGCACCCTAGTGGTCAGGCCGCGCGAGCAGGCTGAACGTGTTCGGCACACGCCCGTCCCACGCCGCGGCGGTCACGCCGCCCGGGTACCAGAAGGGTTCGGGGTGCTCGTCGAGGTGCTCGATCTCGAGGCCCGCCCGCCGGCAGGCCATGACGATGCCCGACAGGGTGTGCTGCCGCTCCACGGCGCCGCCCGCGGGGTAGGTGTCGTTGACGTGCGCGGGGGAGAAGTAACCGCGGTCGGCGCGGACCCGGATCTCGTCCGGGTCCCAGTCCCACAGCGGCACCAGCGGGTGCGCCTCGTAGACGTAGAGCCGGCCGTCCGGGCGCAGCAGGCGGCGGCACTCCGCGAGGAACTCGTCCAGGTCGGTCACCCAGATGAGCGCGCCCTTCCCGGTGTAGACCAGGTCGGCGCACGCGTCGTCCAGGCCGCTCGCGGGCAGGGCCGCCCGGGTGTAGCGGCAGGGCAGGCCGAGCTCGTCCGCCCGGCGCCGCGCGCTCGACACCGCCGCCTCGCTGTAGTCGATCCCGTGCACCGACCGCGCCCCCAGGCGCGCCAGGGCGATGTCGTCGAGCCCGTGGCCGCTCATCGGGTGCACGACGTCGGCTCCCGGCACGAGCCCGCCGATGACGCCGACCTCGGCCGGCAGCAGCTCCACGGTGCGTGCCAGCTCGAGGTGCTCGGCGTACTCGTCCTCGTACTTGCGCGAGGCGATCGCCCAGGCGGCCCGCGTGCTGTCCTCGGTGGCGTCCATCGAGGCAGCCTGGCAGCGGTGCCCCGGCCCGGAACAGTTCTTTTCCGTCAGCTCCCGTCCAGCGGCATGACGCCCGCCGCCGTCGGGCGGAAGCCGCACCGCGCGTAGAACGAGGTCAGGTGCGGCTCGAAGTCGACGTGCAGCCAGACGGCGCCGGACGCCCGCGCCGCCTCGGCGGCCGCGCGGACCAGCCGCACCCCGAGCCCCCGGCGCTGCTCGTCGGGGTGCACGGTCGTGTCGAGCACGAAGGCGTGCGCGCCGCCGTCGCCCGCGACGTTGACGAACCCGACCAGGCGGCCGGCCCGGCGGGCGGCGACCCAGGCCAGGCTCCGCGCCAGGACCGGCTCGAAGGACGTCGGGCGGTGGCCGGGCCAGGCGGCGTCGAACAGCTCGTTGAGCTCGTCGTCCGTGAGGTCGGGGCGCAGGGCGAGCGCGGCGTCGTCGGGCACGTCGTCGGGCTCGGCCCCGGGCGGCGGGTTGGTGCGAGTCATGCCGGGCAGCCTGCCACCGGATGGGTGATCAGTGTTGCGCGCCATACCCCTGCGGAGTATATGGTGAGCGACATACGGTTACCCCCTAGGGGTAACAGCGTACCAACCACCGAGAGGCGAGACGATGGCGACGAGCGAGTACCAGGTGACGGGGATGACCTGCGGACACTGTGAGATGTCGGTGCGTGGCGAGGTAAGCCGCCTGCCCGGCGTGGAGCAGGTCGAGGTGAGTGCGGCGACCGGCCGGCTCGTGGTCAGCAGCGCCGAGGCGCTGGACGAGGCGACGGTCCTGGCCGCGGTGGACGAGGCCGGGTACCAGGCGGCGCGCGTCTCATGAACGCGCCCCAGCGGCTCGGCCTGTACGGCGGAGGTCTCGCGGCGGTCTTCGTCGCGGCCTTCGCCGTGGCGGGCGCGGTCGTGCCCGAGAGCACCGTCGCCGCCTGGTCGGCGACCGCCGGGGTCGAGGGGTCGGACGACATGGAGATGGCGGGCGACGAGACGTCCGGCGACGCCGCGGACGGCGGCCACGGGCAGGACGCCGGCGCCCACGAGGCGGGCGGCGCACCGACGCAGGTGCGCGGGCTGTCGCTCGAGCAGGACGGCCTGCTCCTGAGCCCCGTGACAGTCCCGGACGAGACCGGCGAGCAGGGCACGCTCTCCTTCTCGGTCCTGGACGCCGACGGCGCGGCGGTGACCGGCTTCGAGACCGAGCACGACAAGGAGCTGCACCTGATCGTCGTGCGGTCCGACGGCGAGGAGTTCCGGCACGTGCACCCGACCATGTCGGCCGACGGCGTCTGGTCGATCCCGTGGACGTGGGCCGAGGCGGGCAGCTACCGCGTGCTCGCCGACTTCGTCCCCGAGGCCACCGGCGAGAACGTCACGCTCGGCCGCGCGGTCGACGTCGCGGGCCGCGTCACGCCCCGGCCGCCGACGGCGGTGTCGGCGTCCGACACGACGGGCGGCTACACCGCCACGCTCGCGGGGGAGCTGAGCGCGACCGCGGAGTCGACGCTCACGGCGACCGTCACGAAGGACGGCGAGCCCGTCACGGACCTGGAGCCGTACCTCGGCGCGTACGGGCACCTGGTCGCGCTGCGCGCGGGCGACCTGGCCTACCTGCACGTGCACCCCGAGGGCGACGAGCCCGAGCCGGGCTCGGTGTCCGGGCCGGACGTCGCGTTCCTGACCCAGGCGCCGACGCCGGGCCGCTACCTGCTGTACCTGGACTTCAAGGTCGACGGGGACGTGCACACCGCGCGCTTCGTCCTGGACACCCACGGGAGCCACTGATGGGCACCACGTCCCGCACGGAGGCGGCAGGCACCACCGTCGACCTCGAGATCGGCGGCATGACCTGCGCGTCGTGCGCCATGCGGATCGAGAAGAAGCTGAACCGGCTGGACGGCGTGACGGCCAGCGTCAACTACGCCACCGAGAAGGCGACGGTCACCACGCCCGCCGGGTACGACCTGGCCGCGGTGGTCGCGGAGGTGGAGAAGACCGGCTACACCGCCGCCCTGCCCGCCCCGAAGGAGACGACGGCGGACGGCGACGCCGCCGACCCCCGCGACGCGGAGCTGACCGCGCTGCGCGACCGGCTGATCACGTCGGTCGTGCTCGCCGTCCCGGTGATCGCGCTCGCGATGGTCCCGGCCTGGCAGTTCACCTACTGGCAGTGGGCGTCGCTCGCCCTGGCGGCCCCCGTGGCGCTGTGGGCGGCGTGGCCGTTCCACCGGGCCGCGTGGACCAACCTGCGGCACGGCGCGGCCACCATGGACACCCTGGTCTCCCTCGGCGTCCTGGCCGGCTTCGGCTGGTCGGTGTACGCGCTGTTCCTCGGCACGGCGGGCGTTCCGGGCATGACGCACGGCTTCGAGCTGACCGTCGCGCCGTCCGACGGCGCCGCGAACATCTACCTGGAGGTCGCCACCGGCGTCACGATGTTCGTGCTGGCCGGGCGGTACTTCGAGAAGCGGTCCAAGCGCCGCGCGGGCGCCGCGCTGCGCGCGCTGCTGGAGCTGGGTGCCAAGGACGTCGCGGTGCTGCGCGACGGCGCCGAGACCCGCGTGCCGGTGGAGAGCCTGGCCGTGGGCGACGAGTTCGTGGTGCGGCCGGGGGAGAAGGTCGCGACCGACGGCGTGGTCGTGTCCGGCTCCTCCGCGATCGACGCGTCGCTGCTCACCGGGGAGTCCGTGCCGGTCGAGGTCGGCGTGGGCGACTCCGTGACGGGCGCCACGGTGAACTCGGGCGGCCGGCTCGTGGTCCGGGCCACCCAGGTGGGCGCGGGCACGCAGCTCGCGCGGATCGCCCGGCTGGTCGAGGACGCGCAGTCCGGCAAGGCCGAGATCCAGCGCCTGGCCGACCGCGTCTCCGGGATCTTCGTGCCGGTGGTGATCGCGATCGCCGTGGCCACCCTCGGCGCCTGGCTGGGCGCCGGGTTCCCCGCCACCGCGGGTCTGACGGCGGCCGTCGCCGTGCTGATCATCGCGTGCCCCTGCGCGCTGGGGCTGGCCACGCCCACCGCGCTGCTGGTCGGCACCGGGCGCGGCGCCCAGCTCGGCATCCTGATCAAGGGGCCCGAGGTGCTGGAGTCCACGCGCAAGGTCGACACCGTGGTGCTCGACAAGACCGGCACGGTCACCACCGGGCGGATGGCGCTGCTGGAGGCCGTCCCGGCCGACGGCACCACGCGCACCGAGCTGCTCCGGCTCGCGGGCGCCCTGGAGGACGCGTCCGAGCACCCCGTCGCCCAGGCCGTGGCGACGGGCGCCACCCAGGTGGTCGGCGGCCTCCCGCCGGTGGAGTCGTTCGAGAGCGTCCAGGGGCTGGGCGTGCAGGGCGTCGTCGACGGGCACGCCGTCGTGGTGGGCCGCGAGAGCCTGCTGGCGGACTGGTCCCAGTACCTGCCCACGGATCTCGCCGAGGCGAAGGCCCGCGCGGAGAGTGCGGGCCGGACCGTGGTGGCGGTCGGCTGGGACGGGCAGGCCCGCGGCATCCTCGTGGTGGCCGACCAGGTCAAGCCGACCAGCGCGGACGCCGTCGCCCGGCTCGTGGGCCTCGGGCTCACGCCCGTGCTGCTCACCGGCGACAACCGGGCCGTGGCCGAGCAGGTGGGCGCCCAGGTGGGCATCGGCCGGGTGATCGCCGAGGTGCTGCCGCAGGACAAGGCCGACGTCGTGGCCAAGCTGCAGGCCGAGGGCAGGGTCGTCGCGATGGTGGGCGACGGCGTCAACGACGCCCCGGCGCTCGCGCAGGCCGACCTGGGCCTGGCGATGGGCACCGGCACCGACGTGGCGATCGAGGCGGCGGACATCACGCTGGTCCGGGGCGACCTGACCTCGGCGGCCGACGCGATCCGGCTGTCCCGGCGGACGCTGGGCACCATCCGGACCAATCTCTTCTGGGCGTTCGGCTACAACGTCGCCGCGATCCCGCTGGCGGCGCTCGGCCTGCTCAACCCCATGCTGGCCGGCGCCGCGATGGCGTTCTCCAGCGTGTTCGTGGTGGGCAACAGCCTGCGGCTGCGCTCGTTCTCGCCCCGCTGACGGCGGCCGCGGCGCACCCGGGTGG
>NZ_JBHVEG010000185.1:0-12090 GCF_042802395.1 Promicromonospora sp. NPDC057488 | reverse complement strand
TTACCTCTTACGAAGTGCCCGGGAACCGCAGATCGTGCGTTCCGGGCCTCTGTTCGTCCTGGGTCGGTCGTCCGGCACGAGAACCCGGACCAAGGTGAGTCCCGCTCGTCGGCCGTGTCGGTGACCCGCACTACAGTCACGGCCGTGACCGACATGGATGTGGTGCCGATGGCCGGCGACGAGGAACTGAACTACGTGCGATCGCAGGTTCGCGCCATGGTGCGGGCGGGCTTCGCCCCGCTCGACGAGGTGCTCCAGGCCGCCGATGAGATGCTCGAGTCGGATGCCGCGCCAGGCCTGCGAACCGCAGCGGAAGCAGCCGCCCGCCACGAGTGGCAGGAGCGTGTCGGCGAGCAGGCGAGCTGGATCGACGAGGGCAGCTACACAGCGCTCGCGACGGCGTTCGCCGACCTCGAGAGCCTGGGTGTGGTCGCGAGGATGTCCTTCGCCTGCTGCAACACCTGCGGCGCCACCGAGATCCATGACGAGGCCGACCCCAACGGCCCGGATGCGCTCGGGTTCACGTTCTTCCACAGCCAGGAAGCGGACCGGCTCGAGGGCACTCCTGGTGACCTGTTCCTCTCGTTCGGCGGGTTCGATGAGACACCGGCCGCCGCCGTCGGCGAGATCGTGGCGACCACGGTCGCCCGGCATGGTTTCGAGGTCGACTGGGCGGGGGACGCCGGGGCCAAGGTCCGGGTGCGCGTGCCGGACTGGCGCAAGCGGCTGCCCGACGAGACGCCGCTGGGGGTCCCCGCACGCCTGCGGGTACGGCCCGAGCGCGGCGTGCCGACGCTCGACCCGACTCCGTACGACCTGCTCATGCTCTTCCACCAGGTCCGGCGTGGCCGCCAGCAGTTCTTCATCCTCGAGGACCTGGCGAACGACGACAGGTTTGCCCAGACGGCCCTCGAAGGCGACGGACCCGCGTTCGTCGTCGAGCATCGCGAGAGCTCGAGCAGCCCGGTCTACCAGGCGTCGTGCCCCGATCTCAGACTCGCGCACCGGGTCCTGACCGGCTGGGCCACGGGTGCGGACGGCTGGCGCGACCTGACCAGCTGGACGCGGCTCGACGTCTAGGATGCGGCTCGGCCAGTCCGTGCCGGACCGGCCGAGTGCCGCTCCGCCGTCCGGTGCTCGGCCCAGTGCTTGCCCAGCCACTCCACCTGGTCGTCCACGAGTCGTGTCGTGAGAGACGCGCCGTGGAGCTGCGCGTACTGCGGGTACTGCGCCAGGTCTGAACCGACGTCGATACGGAGCAACGCCGGATCGACTGCGAGTGAGCCGTCGTCGAACAGCCGATGGATGTCGCGACGGAGCATCAGCCCGCCGTACTTGAAATGGGTGCCGAGCTTCGCGTACGAGTAGAGATGGCCTGCCTCCAGGACTCGCTCGGGGGCATCCCCGGTGAAGGCGCACGTGCTGCCCTGGTCCGCCAGGAGGTTTGCGCGGAACTGCCGCTGGCCTCTGCGGACCCGGACGATCGCCTGGCCGAATCCTCCGGCCGCCTCGACGCGTGACCCGTCCGGAGGCTGCCACGAAAGGTCCGGCGTGCGTGCGGTCAGCCGCTCGACGGCGCGGCCGGCGCCCCTGTCGACGAGCACCTCGCGGAAAGCAGGCCAGTCGAGCTCGCGCATCGAGTTGATGCTGCCCTTGTTCGTGTTGAGCTCCTTGAGCTCATTCCTGTCGAGAAGGCCGTCCAACGAGGTCCAGGCCGCGTCGTATCGCGCGGTGTAGAGGGTGACGTCGACCTGCTCGACGACAGGTGTCTCGAACTCGTGGCCGCACTTCGAGCACCTGAAGCGCGGCGCGGTGTTCTTGCGCTGCTGGATGCGCGTCAGCCCGCAGTCGGGGCAGCGCAGCTGCGTCTTGTGACCACCGGACGTCTCGATCTCCTCGATCACCGAGACCCCGAGGAGGCGTTCCTTGTCCCAGAGCGCGACCGGGTCGCCGACCTGGAGGTTCCTGTGATTCGGGACCTTGCTGTCCCAGGAGTAGTACGAGTCGAGCTGGTCGTCGTACCCGAAGTTGCCGCCGTGGCCGCGGTTCTCACCTGCTGCCATGAGCAACCATGCGCGCGGAGGAGAACCGCTGTCCATGCGCACAGCTTGGCACAGCGAACGCCGACGTCGTTGTCGGCGCGGCGACACCCGCAGATTGCCGCGTGGAGAGATTCACCCGGATCCATCGTGGTGAAATTGTGCCCATATGCGGTATTTGGCCGCTAGGGTCATCACGGTCTCCGATGTCTCGCCCTGCCCCCTGGTGGAAAAGAACGATGACGAATCAGACTGCGGCTACGCATGCCCCAAGTCCGGTGTTGTCCGGGTCGCCACGACCCGGTGGTCTCCCGATGCGCCTGTTCGACCCTGTGGACGTCCCTCTGCTCGCCGATGTGCTCGCGGCGCGGGACATCGACGCCGTCTGGTCGGAGCTGCGGCAGGACTGGGGAGAGGCTGCCCCGGTCGGCCTCGGGTCGGACGCGCGTGCCTGGCTCGTGAGCGGGTACCAGACCCTCGCCACGCTCGCGCGGGGCTCCGGGATGGTCACCACTGACACGGGCGCCTGGAACGGCGAGCCCAGCGGGCCGCTGCCGGCGGCCTTCCGGTCGTCCTTCGAGCCCGGGTCGACGCGGAAGGTGGAGACGGCGTCGGGACCGGTACATGCCCGGCTGCGAGGCCCGGTCGACGAGGTGCTCGAGGCGGTGGACACGGCCGAGGTCGGCCGGATCACCCGTGACGTGTGCCAGGAGGTCGTCGACCGGCTGGTGGCCGGGGACGGGGCCGACCTGATGCGCGACTACGTCGTGCCGGTGTCCCATCTCGCCTTCGCCGCGGTGCTCGGGCTGGACGCCAGGACAGGGCGCCAGGTGTTCGAGATAGCCGACGACCTGGCAGCCGGGCGCGGGGACAGCGCCATCGTCGACGAGCTGAGCTTCCTGCTCGGTGGACAGGTCATGGGGCGTGACGCGAGCGGTGGCCTGACGCCGATCGGCCTGCTCGCGCAGCATTCCGGTTACGAGGGCACCGCCGAGGCCGTGACCGGGATGCTGTCCCTGGTCACGAGCGCGAGCCTGGGCGTGCAGGCGTGGCTGGGACAGGCGCTGCTCCTGGCCCTGAGCGACGAGGGGTTCCTCCGGCGGCTGGCCGGCGGGCGGCTCGGGACGGACGAGGCCCTGGACGAGGTCCTGTGGAACGCGTCGCCGGTGACGGTGCTCGTGCCACGCTTCGCCGTCAAGGAGGGGCACCTGTTCGGTGACGACGCGTACGTCGAGCGGGGCGACGCCGTGCTGCTGGCGGTCGGGGCGGCGGCCTCGGACCCGAGGATCCGCGGCGATGCCTGGGACGGGCTCGGCAACCGGGCGCACCTGGCCTGGGGTGCGGGGGCGCACCGGTGCCCGGCACCCCGCCAGGCGCGGCTGATCGTCCGCACCGCGGTCGAGACCCTGCTGCGGCAGGTGGAACCCGCGCTCGCGACCCGCGCCGAAGAGGTCCGCTGGGTCCCCGACCTGCGCTTCCGGCGCCCCGTCGCGCTGCCGGTGACCTTCCGAGCCACCGCCCCGTCGCCCTGGGCCGAGTGACGAGGCGGAGAGTGCTTCGGGCGGCCACGTCGCCCAGCGGTGCCCGTACCAGGCCCCGCACGTAGTTCCCATCCGAGTTCAACCCCGAGCAATTCCACTGGAGGATCTGTGAGTCGCACGCCCCGCGTGACCCGCGCGCTGAACACCGTGCTGGGACCGGTCGTGAAGGGGTACGAGGACCCAGACCGGTCCTGGGCCAAGGCCGTCGCGCAGGTCGAGAAGAAGGCGGGCGCCGAGGATCGTCAGTTCGCGGACGACCTCGGCGTGATCGTGAGGGGCGCGGCCGAGATCCCTCGGCTGTCACCCCTGGGCTGGTCCCTCATCCTGGCCGACGTCAAGGGGCGCTACGTCAACCGGCTGCGGGTCAACCACCTGCTGGCGGAGCACCCGGAGATCGCCGACGAGCAGATCACGGCGCCGGTGATCGTCTGCGGGCTGCCGCGCACCGCGACGACCCTGGCCCACCGTGTCCTGTCCGCCTCGCCCGAGCACCGCGCACCGTTGCTGTGGGAGATGCAGAACACCGGCTTCGAGGACCCGCGGTCGGAGCAGAAGCTGATCAAGCAGATGGAGCAGGGCGCCGGCCTGATGGAGCGGTTCGCGCCGGACATCCCGCACATCCACCCCATCAACGTCGACCGGCCCGAGGAGTCGATGTTCCTCCTGCCGCACGGCAGCCACTGGCCGGTCCTGCACGGTCTTATGCCGTCGTACAGCGCCTGGGCGGCTCAGCGCGACCAGACGGCCGACTACGAATACCTCAAGTCGTGCCTGCAGGTGCTGCAGCACGGCCGGGCGCCCAAGCGCTGGTTCCTGAAGTACCCGGCGCACCTGGCCGACATGGACACGATCCTCAAGGTCTTCCCGGACGCCACGTTCGTGTGGACCCACCGTGACCCCGTCACCGTCATCGGGTCGTTCTGCAGCCTGATGGAGACCTTCTGGGGGATGTACCAGCACGACACCGACCGGCAGGTGATCGGCCGGTTCGCCCTGGACCACCTGGTCGACCAGGTGAACCGGGGTCTGGAGCTGCGCCGCAACCTGCCGCCCGCCTCGATCGTGGACGTGCCGTACCACAAGCTCAGCGCCGACCCCTTCACCGAGGTACCCCGCCTGTACGCAGCGATCGGCGCCACCTGGACCACCCGCGACCAGGAGCACCTGGCCGACGTCGTCGCCAAGCCGAAGGGCACCCCGTCCCACCGGTACGACCTGTCGGACTACCTGGATCTCGCCGAGGTCGAGCAGACGTTCGGGCCCTACAACCGGCTGCTGGACCGCCTCGACCTCCGTGACGCGGAGCTCGCCGTGGAGCTCTGACCAGCTCCTGGTGACGGGCGGCGTTCTGGGGCGCGACTAGGTGCCGATTGATTGCTTCCCAAGCCGATGAGCGGCCCGGGGCCGCGGATTCTTGCAGTTCCGGGCCGCTCGGCGATGCTACGGAGCACCCGCCTGCGCCGCGATCAGCCCGCCTGTGCCGCGATGAGCGCGGCCTCGACGCGGTTGCGGGCGCCCGTGCTGCGCAGGATCGACGTGACGTGCACCTTGACCGTGCCCTCCGCGAGGTGGAGCCGGTCAGCGATCTCGGCGTTCGACAGGCCGTCGCCGAGCAGGGTGAGCACCTCCTGCTCCCGTCGCGTCAGCCGCTCGAACCGTTCCCGGGCGTCCTGCCGCGCTACGAACCGCGTGCCGAGCCCGGTCTGCAGCAGCCGCCGCGACACCGCCGGCGAGAAGAACGCCCCGCCGGACGCGGCCGCACGCACGGCGAGCAGCAGCTCGCGCGGGTCGCCCGACTTCAGCACGAAACCGTCGGCACCCAGGCGGACCGCCTCCGCGACGTACTCGTCCTCACCGAACGTCGTGACCATGAGGCACGGCGGCGCCCCGGCGGCGCGCTTGATCTCCGCCAGGGCCTCCAGCCCGTTCATGGCGCCCATGCGGACATCGAGCAGCACGACGTCGGGTCGGTGCGCCCGGACGGCTGCCACTGCCTCCTCGCCCGAGGCGCCCTGCCCGACGACCTGGATGCCGTCGTCGGTCTCCAGGATTCCGGCCAGCCCGGCCCGCACCAGCGGTTCGTCGTCGGCGAGGACCACGCGTAGGGGCGGAGGTACCGGGAGGCCCGCTGGGCCCACGACGCCGGGCCCGCTCACGACGCGCCGCCGGTCACGAGGTCCGCCGAGGACACGCGGTCGTCCGACCAGCAGATCCGGTAGGCATCGCCGGATGCGTCGGCGAGGGGGTCCGCCGTGACGGAGTAGTGGTCGCACGACGGGTCGGCTCCCGGAGGTGGTTGGAGCGTGGCCTCGGGCAGTACGCGCTCGACCGCGGACCGCGGGTCTCCCTCGGCGATACGCGCGAAGGCCGCCGGCTCGAGCAGCGTGTTCCGTGCGGTGACGTGGTCCGCGAGCTGGATCGCGGCGGCGACCGCGACCAGGGCGGCTGTCGGCACCAGCACGGCGGCGACCAGCAGTGCTCCGCCCCGACGCCGGGCCCGAGCCAGCCCGACGGTGACCGCCTGTGCACCCCGCGGCGTGGGATCCGCAGAGCGACCTGGCGTCTCGAGATCGCCCGGACGCGCAGGCGTGACGCGCACCGCGGGTGACGGGGGACCGGCCACCGGGCGCAGCTCGGCGCGGAGCACGTACTCGCCGCTCGCCGGCCCGGCCTCGACGGACCCGCCGGCAGCGCGCACGTGCTCGGCGAGGGCGCGGATGCCCGTACCGCTCGTGCTGCCCGCAGCGGAGGTGGCGGGGGTGGCGGAGGCGACGGAGGCTGCGGACAACGGGTTGCGGACGGTCACCACGAGGGGCGAGGCGTCCTCGCTCCCGGACTCGCTCCCGTGCCGGTGCTCGCCCCCGTGTCGGTCCCCGGTCCCGTGCTCGCCATCGCCTGTCTCGAGGCGGATCCGGACCGGCTGGCCCGGCGCGTGCTTGAGCGCGTTCGTCAGACCCTCTTGAACCACGCGTGCGACGACGGGACCGAAGGGCACGAGGCGCCCGGGCGCGAGCGATCCGTCGATCTCGACGTCGGCGCCGGCCCGCCGGGCGTCCCGGACGAGAACCTCGAGGTCCGCCCCGATCGTCGTGGCCGGAACATCGTCGGGCAGGCCGGTCCGCAGGGTCTGGACCGACGCCCCGAGGCGCGCCACCGCATCGGAGACCTGTCGCCGGGCGAGCCCGACGGACGCCCGCACCGAGTCGGCTGCCGCCCGACGGCGCTCGGCCTCCGGGTCTCGCTCCGTCACTTGCCCCGAGCCGGCTCCGGCGGCTTGTCCCGTGCCGTCGCCCAGGCCGCGTTCCAGCTCGAGCTCCAGCCGGCCCAGGTTGAGGGCGACGAGACTGAGGGCGTGCCCCAGGTCGTCGTGCAGGCCCTCGGCGAGGTGCAGCCGCTGTCGTGCCAGATCGGTCTCGGCCCGCAGTCGTCGGGCGTCCTGCTCCCGGACCAGCATCATGGCGGCGTCCGCCTCGGCGGATCGGCGCGCCTGCCACGCCATCGCCACGGCCCACGGCAGCACACCGGTGACGACCCCGCGGGCGGCGGTGACGAGCGCGTCGCGCAGGTCGGCCCAGCCGACCAGGACCGCGACGGCGCCCGCTCCCGCGGCGAGAGCCATGGCGAGGACGCCCAGGCGTGGCCCCCGGTCGGACAGGCCCAGCGGCGCGGCGACCGCCGCGAGCGGGATCATCCACCAGGGGTCGACCCCGGCGAGCACCAGGAGCCCGGCGAACGCGACCGCCAGGACCAGGCCGAGGGGGCGGGCAGAGCGGCGCGCCGAGACGGCCTCGGCGGCGGTCTCGGTGGTGTGCTCGGGCTCGGCCGGCAGGGACGTCTGGGTCACCGGACCATCGTCGTCGACGGGCCGGGGGAGTGCTTCCCGCCAGGGTCTGATCTTCCGGCCGGAGATCTAAGACCTGGGTCATAGACGACTCCTGACCTACGCCAGATCCCCGCTGCTTCGCATGTTCGTAGCGTTCTCGGCATGACCACCACACACCATGCGTCGCCGGCACATCGTCCGGTCGGTCCGGCCCGCGGCCCGGTACCGCACGCTGCCCTGCCCTCCGCGCTCGGCGCCGTCCTGATCCTGGGCGCCCTCGCGCTCCTGGCGTGGCCCGCCCGCGCTGCGCTCTTCGCAGGTGTCGCCGGCGGGACCGCCGCGTCGTCCCTGGCGCCGCTCGCGGGCCTGGTCGCCGGCAAGGGGCTGCTCGCGCTGGTGGCGATCACGGCCGGCCTCGTGCTGCTCATCTGGTTCCGTGACCGCCCCCGGTTCGGCCTGCTCGCCGCAGCCGGCGCAGGCACGGTCGCGGCGTACGTCACGAGCGAGGCCGTGAAGCTGCTCGTCACCGAGGAACGGCCGTGCCGGGCGATCGACGTAGCCACGGTGCTCGCGTGCCCGGCACCGGGGGACTGGTCGTGGCCGAGCAACCACTCGACCATCGCCGGGGCGCTGGCGATGTCCTGCCTGCTCGCCGCGCCCCGGCTCTGGCCCGTCGCCGTGCCGCTGGCGCTCGCCGTCGCGGGAGCCCGGGTCGCGGCGGGAGTCCACTACGTGCACGACGTGGCCTCGGGGCTGGCCCTCGGCGTGCTGGTCACGTGCGTCGTGGCACTGACCGCGCACGCCGGGGCTCAGCGGTTCACGCGTCGATCGACCTCGCGCCCGTCACCGGGGGCTCGGCGGACCAGGGGAAGGTGATCCACAGATCGGTGTCCTTCCAGGAGTAGTCCGGCTGGATGATGGTGCGCGGCTTGGTGAAGAGCACGGCGGAACGCGCCTCGGCGCCCTTCTTCTCCAGCAGGTCCATGACCAGGGCGAGGGTGCGGCCGGAGTCGGCCACGTCGTCGACCACGAGCACCTTCGCGCCCGGGAGGTCGGACGTGTCCATGAGGGGCGGCAGGACGCGCGGGTCCTCGAGCGTCTTGCCGATGTCCGTGTAGAACTCGACGTTCAGCGTCCCCACACCCTTGGTGCCGAGCGCGTAGGCCATGGCGCCACCCGGCACGAGGCCGCCGCGCGCGACGGCGATGACGACCTCGGGCACGAACCCGCTGTCCACCACCTTGTGGGCGAGGTCGCGCACCGCGACGGGGAAGGTCTCCCAGGTGAGCACCTCGCGCTCCGGCACGGGAGCGGACTCAGGGGCAGGCACGTCGGTCGAGGTCATGGGAAGACCCTACGAGACGTGGCGGGCACCCGGCTCGGGTACCCGCCACGTCTGCGCCGCCACCTGCGGCGATGCGCACGCTGCGTGCGCTAGATCTCACGTCGGCCTGCGTGGGGCCGAGGAGGGTCAGGCTGCCTTGGCCTCGAGGATGTCGACCACGAACACCAGAGTCGAGTTCGCCGGGATCGCGCCGTTCTCCTGCTCGCCGTAGCCCTGGTCGGCCGGGACGACGAGCAGCACCTGGCTGCCCACCTTCTGGCCGGCGATGCCGTTGGTCCAGCCGGGGATCACACCGTTCAGCGGGAACGACGTCGGCGTGCCGCGGCTCCACGAGGAGTCGAACGACGTGCCGTCGAGCAGGCAGCCCGCGTACTGGACGGTGACCGTCTGGTCCTTGGTCACCTCGGCGCCGTCGCCCTCGACGAGGGGCTGGACGACCAGCTCGGTGGGCTCCTTGTAGTCCTTGGGGATCGTCACGGTCGGCTGGCCGTTGTCGGCGAGCTCGACGGTGGGCAGACCCTCCTTGGGCGCGACCTCGGTGCCCTCGGCGCGGACCGGGATCTCCTTGGACTCTGTCACCTCGACCATCGTCACCTGGATGGTCTGGTCCATCGCGGTGCTGGCCATGAGGAGGCGCGTGCCGACCTTCTGGCCGATCAGGCGGTCGTTCAGGAGGTCGTACTGCGGGTCGCCGAGCGTGAACGACTCCGGCTTCTTGGTCTCCCAGGTCGAGCCGCTGGTCGAGCCGTCCTTGCCCGCGATGACCACGTAGTTGATGGTTACCTGGGCGCCCTCGACGAGGTCCGCGCCGGTGCCCTCGTCCACGACGCGGGACGTCGGGGTCGTGACCTCGAGCGGCGCCTTGAACGTCACCTTCGGTTCCTTGCCGACCGGGCCCGAGACCTCGATCGCGTCGACCGCCTTGACGTCCTCCTCGGACGGGCTGGGGGCGGGCGACGGCTCCGCGGCGGCCGTCACCTCGCAGACGTTTCCGGAGGAGGAGGCGGCGGCGTTGCCGCTCTCGCTCCCGCTGTCGTCGCCGCTCGCGCAGCCGGTGAGCGCAATGGATGCCAGCGCGACGGCTGCCAGGCCGGCAGTAGTGCGGTGCTTCACGAGTAGTCCTTCGGTCGGTGTGCGCCTTGCTGGGGACCGCCACACTCTAGCGGGCGGAGATGAGTGCGGCTCCCAGGCCTTGTGGTGCGCGATGCGGGCTGTTCTCGGGCAGCCTTGAGCCATCCGCTCCGCCCTGCGGAACAATAGATGCCATGCCGTCGAACCGCCGCTCCAGCAAGCGTCCGTATGCCGCGGACCACGTCCCCCTCGACGTGGACCGGGCCACGGGCGGACGCCGCAGCGAGTCGGCGGCCGACGGCGAGTGGGTGGTGCAGCGCATCCGTTCCTCCGACAAGACCTACGTCTGCCCGGCCTGCCGCCAGGAGGTCACCCCGGGAACGCCGCACGTCGTCGCGTGGAAGACGGACGGGTTCGGCGGTGCCGAGGCCGGGCTGGACGCCCGGCGGCACTGGCACAACAGCTGCTGGCAGCGCCGCGCGAACCTGCGCTGAGCGTCCGACCCCGTCGTGCGAAGCGTCACCGCGCCGACACACCCCCGCGCCGACGCGTCCTCCCGCGCGCGGGAGGACAATGGACCCGATGACCACTGAAGCGACGCCGGACGCGGCCTCCGGCCAGACGACCCACCAGATCCGCTCGCTCACCGTCCTGCCCGCGCAGCGGGAGGACGTCGAGCTGCACACCGCCGACGGCCTCACCCTCGTGGGCGAGCTCGCGCTGCCCGCGGACCGCGAACCCGCAGCCAGCCTCCTCACGCTGCACCCCCTGCCAACGCACGGCGGCTTCATGGACTCCCACGTCTACCGCAAGGCGGCCTGGCGCCTGCCCGCGCTGGCGGACCTCGCGGTGCTGCGCTTCAACACGCGGGGCACGTCCTCCCCGCGGGGCACGAGCGAGGGCGCGTTCGACGGCGGCGAGGCGGAGAAGTACGACGTCGCCGCGGCGATCGAGCTCGCCGAGTTCCGCGGGCTGCCCCGGCCGTGGCTGGTCGGCTGGTCGTTCGGCACGGAGCTGGTCCTCAAGCACGGCGCCGACCCGAGCATCGAGGGCGCGATCCTCCTGTCGCCGCCCCTGCACCGCGCGACCGACGAGGACCTGGACCGCTGGGCGGCGTTCGGCAAGCCGCTCGTGGTGCTGGTGCCGGAGCTCGACGACTACCTGCGTCCCGAGGAGGCCCGCCGCCGCTTCGCGCGCGTGCCGCAGGCCGAGGTGATCGGCGTCGACGGCGCGAAGCACCTCTGGGTCGGCGAGCCCGCCGTCGCCCGCGCGCTGAACGAGATCGTGGCCCACGTCCTGCCGGACCACCCGCTCCCGCTGCCGACCCACTGGGACGGGCCCCTCGGCACCTCCTGAACGGTCGCACCCCGAACCAGCACCCACCACAGGAGGACGACGATGACCTCGCGAGCCACCCAGAACCTGGCCACGTTCACGCTGCAGGACGGCGGCGGGGTGCCGCTCGTGCTGCTGCACGGTTTCCCGCTGGACCACCGCATGTGGGTGGCGTGCGCCGAGCACCTCCCGCCCGGCATCCGGGCCATCGGGGTCGACCTGCCCGGAGCCGGGCACAGCGACCTGGACGGTTTCCCGCCGAGCATCGAGCACATCGCCGACGCGGTGTACCGCACGATGATCGAGGCGGGGGAGGGCAACGCGATCGTCGTCGGGCACTCGATGGGCGGGTACGTCGCCCTCGCCCTGGCCGAGCGGCACCCGGGGTTCGTGGCGGGCCTGGGCCTGGTGGACACGAAGTCGACCGCGGACACCGAGGAGGCGCGGGCCAAGCGCCTGCGGATCGCGGCCGCCGTCGACGCCAGCCAGACCGTGGACGCCGTGCTGGGCATGCCCGCCAACCTGGTCGGAGCCACGAGCACCGAGCACCGGCGCAACCTGTTCCCCCTGCTGGACTCCTGGATCCGGGCGCAGTCGCCCGCCGGCGTCGCCTGGTCGCAGCGCGCGATGGCGGCCCGCCCCGACCGGACCGCCGTCCTCGAAGGGCTGGACGCTCCGGTCGCCGTCGTGGTGGGCGCCGAGGACACCATCACGCCGCTGGCCGAGGCGGAGCACATGGTGCAGGCTGCCGGCTCGCCCGCCGGTCCCGCCATGGGCGACGCCGCGCTCACCCTGGTGCCGGGCGCCGGGCACATGAGCGTCGTCGAGGATCCCCAGGCGGTCGCCGCCGCCCTGGGCCTGCTGCACACCCACGTCGTGGCCCACCACTGAGCACCTGAGCACAAAGGTCGGGGCGCGATCCACCGGGTGGTGGAT
>NZ_JBHVEG010000184.1:0-12323 GCF_042802395.1 Promicromonospora sp. NPDC057488 | reverse complement strand
TCGGTCGGTTGCACTGAGACCGGTCAGTTGATTGACCGGTCTCAGTGCAACCGGCCGAAGTCGGTAGCCCGTGAAGTGTGAGGAGCAATGGGAGAGAGCATGAGCGCGACCCTGATCGGCACGTCCCACGGGACCGACGACCCCGCGGGCCAGGCGGCCGTGCGCGCGCTGCTCGACGGCGTGCGTGTCGCGCGGCCCGGGCTCGACGTCCGCGAGGCCTTCGTGGACGTGCAGCAGCCCGAGGTCGGGGACGTCCTGGCCGAGGCAGCGCGGGACGCCGCCGCGGCTGCCGGCGGCGCAGCGGGCCCCGAGGGGGCGGTTGCCGGCGGTACCGGTGTCGCCGACGGCGTCCACGAGGGCCCGGCCGGGCCGGCCGCCGTCGTCGTGCCGGTGCTGCTGTCGACGGGGTATCACGTGCGGCACGACATCGCGCAGGCCGTCGCCGCCGTCAACGCGACCGCCGAGGGCAGCGCGGTCGCCGCCGATCCGCTCGGCCCGCACCCGCTGCTCGTCGACATCCTGGCCGACCGCTACGCCGCGGCCGAGGCGGCGCACGGCCCGTTCCGGCCGGACGACGTGGTGGTGCTCGCCGCCGCCGGCTCGTCGGTGGCTGCCGCCGCGACCGCCGTCGAGGAGGTCACCAGCGCGCTGGCCCAGCGCCTGGGCCGCCCCGTCACGCCGTCGTACGGCGCCGGCGCGGAGCCGCGCGTCCCGGACGCGGTGGCCGCCGCCCGCGCGACCACGTCGGGTACCGGCCGCGTGATCGTCGTGTCCTACCTGCTCGCCCCCGGCTACTTCCTGGACCGGGTGCTGGAGGCGGGGGCCGACGTCGTGACGGACCCGGTCGCCGGTCCGGCCGGGGCGGAGAAGGCCGACCCGAGACTGGTCCAGGTGGTGCTGGACCGCTACGACGCGGCCGCCGGCGCCTGAACTACTGCCAGACGGCCGGGGACCACGCTTTCGAGGCCTAAGTTTCTTCGCTCTGAGGCTGCTCAAAGCGAAGAAACTTAGGCCTCGAAGGAGCTCAGGCCCAGCCGAACGCCGTCCGGACCCGGTCGACGCTGGAGCGCAGGCCCCACTGCGCGACGAGCGCCTCCAGGGCGTCCGGGTCGGCGGGTGCCTTCGGCACCGCCGGGTCGAACGCGGGCAGCGGTGCGTCGCGCGCCACCTGCACGACGACGGGCGCGACCTGCAGGTACTCGTCGGCCTCCTGGAGCCGACGGCGCTGCGTCGAGGTCAGCCCCTTGTCGCCGGAGTCCCGGGCCGTGAGAATACCGGCGAGCGTCCCGTACTGGGCCAGCAGCTTCGCGGCGGTCTTCTCGCCCACGCCGGGCACACCAGGCAGGCCGTCGCTCGGGTCGCCCCGCAGTGTCGCCATGTCGGCGTAGGCCTGCCCCGAGGCGACGCCGTACTTCTCGGCCAGCCGCGCCTCGTCCACGACGTCGGGGTCCCGGATGCCGCGGGCGGGGTACAGCACGCGGACGCCGGCGGCGTCGTCGACGAGCTGGAACAGGTCACGGTCCCCCGTGACGATGTCCACCGGCCCGGCGCCCTCCGCGACGGCGCGCGACGTCAGGGTGCCGATCACGTCGTCGGCCTCGTAGCCGGGCACGCCCACCCGCGCGATGCCGAGCGCGGCCAGCACCTCCACGATGACCGGCACCTGCGCGAGCAGCGTCTCGGGCACCTCCTCGATGCCGGTCGTGCCGGGCACCTCCTGCGCGACGCGGTGCGCCTTGTAGCTGGGGATCGCCTCGACGCGGAAGGCGGGCCGCCAGTCGTCGTCCCAGCACGCGACCATACGGTCGGGACCGTGCGTCGTGGCGAGCCAGGCGATCGTGTCCAGCAGCCCGCGGACGGCGTTCACGGGCGTGCCGCCGGGAGCCCGCAGGGAGTCGGGCACGCCGAAGAAGGCGCGGAAGTAGAGCGAGGCGGAGTCGAGGAGCATGAGGCTCATGCAGCGAAGCCTGCCACGCACCACCGACACGCGGGCTGTCGGGCGCGCGAGATCCGCGCGGCGGGCCGGGCCGCACCACGGGCGCGGACGCCCGGAGACTCGCATCCGGGACGTCTGAGGGACGTATGCAAATTAATTGGCCGCAAAAGGCCGGTTCCAGCCCGTGTGCCCGTAGTGTCCGAACATGGCAAGCAAAGAACAGCAGGTGACCGAGGTGATCGAGGGCCTCGGTCTCGGGATGGCGGCGGTCGGCGCGACGCGGGTGACCTCCACGAAGGTCGATCTCGAGCGCGCCCTGAGCCACGCGTGGTCGGGCTGGGCGCACAGCGGGGACTACCCGTTGATCGAGCGGGCGCAGAAGCCGGAGAACGAGCTCCGGGCCGGGATCTTCGGATCGAGCCGGCGGACGAACGCCGCGGTCGTCTGGCGGGAACGCGGCGACTCGTACGTCGTCGACATCGCGCTGGTGAACCGCACGCCGGAGGAGGCAGCGCGCTTCGTCGGCAGCCGGCCGCTCGCGGAGTGGACGCTCCTCGCGGAGCTCTTCCTCGGCGCGGTCAGCCCCGGCGACGTGCCGGTGAGCGACGCCACGGTGTGAACCGCACGGAGCGCCCGCCGACGGCGACCGAGGCGGCGCTCCGAGCCAGGTCAGACGAACAGCCCGCCCGCCGCCACGCCGGCGGCCGCCGCGAGCACCGTCACCAGCAGCGTGCCCAGCGTGTTCGCCAGCGCGAGCCGCAGCCGGCCCGAGCGGGCCAGCCGCACGGACTCCACAGTGGCTGTGGAGAACGTGGTGTAGCCGCCGCACAGGCCGGTGGTCAGGGCGAACTGCACCAGGTATGCGACGTCGGGGGACACCCCGTACCAGGTGAGCGTGTGGAACAGGGTCGAGAACACGCCGATCAGGAACGAGCCGCTGACGTTCACGACGAAGGTGCCCCACGGGAACCCGCCACCGTGCCGGGCGCGGATCTCGCCGTCGACCACGAACCGGGCGGCCGCGCCCAGACCACCGCCGACGGCCACCAGGAGGAGTGCGAGCACCGGTGTCACCTGCCCTTTCCGCGTCGGTCCGCGCGGGCCGCCAGCGCGATCCCGCTGAGGCACGTCGCCGTGCCACCCGCGAGAGTGAGTGCCACGTACAGCAGCGCGAGCCACGGCATCCCCTGGTCGAGCAGCCCCTGGACCTCGAGGGCGAGCGCCGAGTAGGTGGTGAACCCGCCGAGCACGCCCGTGCCGATCCCGAGGCGGATCTTGCGGCGCCGGACCGTCTCGCGGCCGCGCCGGGCGAGGGCCTCCAGGAGGTAGCCGAGGGCGAACGCGCCGACGAGATTCACGACGAGGGTCCCGACCGGGAACCAGAGGATCGTCTCGCTCGCACCCGGGAACGCGATCGTCAGGGGTGTCAACAGGATCCCGGCCCACATGCTCACCAGGTAGCGGGCCACCGATCCGCCCGCACCGCCCAGCGCGACGAGGCCCACGTACCGCCAGTCGCGGTGCGGCGCACTCTTCACGCGGCGGTTCCCCTCACGGACGCTCGACAGGTCTGGGAAGAACCTATCGTTCACGGGGCCGACATCGTCTCTGGGAGCACCACGACGGGGCGGGACTGGTTGTGGATGAGCCGCCCGGCGACGGTCCCGCCCACCAGGTTAGTCGTCCAGCCGCGCAGGCCCGGGCGGTGGGCGCCGACGACGATCATCGCCGCCTCCACCTCGTCGGCCACCCGGCCCAGCTCGACCGCCGGGTCACCGGCCCCGCGCAGGGCCGACCACGGCAGGCCGACGTCGGCCATCGCCCGGTTCAGCCCCGCGAGGACGTCGGCCCCGTAGGCGTCCGAGGACACGGCGATGTCGGGGTCCACCGACACGGTGAATCCCCGTGAGTCCGAGACCGCTGTCTCGTCGACCCACACGCACACGAGCTCGATCAGGCTTCCACCCAGAGACTGGACGAGCGACGCTGCCCGCCGAGCCAGCTCCGGGTGCTTGTGGTCCACGCCGACCACCACGGATCGCACAGTCACCCTGGTGAGGGTATGGCCAAATGGTCAGTCGAGGTGGTCCGGCAGGCCGAAACGGGGAAACCACTTCTCCGTGTCGATGAAGGTGGTGATGCCGGTGATGTGCGCGCCGTCGTTCTCCAGCACCACGATGCCCCACGGGAAGTGGCCGCCCTTGGGGTCCTGGCGGTACTGCGCGAACCCCGGCGTCCCGTTGACGTGGATGGGCACGCAGCGCGAACCCTCGCACCCGTGCCCGGGCCCGGTCATCCACGCCTGGATGTTCTCGATGCCCTCCAGCCACATCGCGTATGGCGGCATGTTCATCACCGCGTCCTCGCGCAGCAGGTTGGCCAGCGCGGTCATGTCGTAGCGCTCGAACGCCGCGACGTACCGCTCCAGGAGCTCCGACTCGTCGGCCGAGGCGGCGTGCTCCGGCAGCTGCGACGTGCCCGACCGGTCCGGCGACTTCTCGGCCAGCGTGGCCCGGGCCCGCTGGAGCGCGCTGTTCACCGACGCCACCGAGGTGTCGAGCAGCGTGGCGACCTCGGCGGCCGGCCAGCGCAGCACCTCGCGCAGGATCAGGACGGCGCGCTGCTTGGCCGGCAGGTGCTGGAGCGCCGCGACGAACGCGAGCCGCACCGACTCCCGCGCGACGGCGGTGTCCGCAGGGTCGCTCGCGCCGGGGAGCACGTGCTCGGTGGGCACCGGCTCGACCCACGCGTACTCGGGGAGCACCATCGTGAGGCTCTCCTCGACGGGGTCGGCGGCGGCGCCGAGCCCCATGGGCCGCTCCCGCTTGGCGCGGCTCGAACCGAGCTGGTCGAAGCACACGTTGGTGGCGATGCGGTACAGCCAGGTGCGGAGCGAGGAGCGACCCTCGAACCGGTCGTACGACCGCCACGCGCGCAGGAGGGTCTCCTGCACCGCGTCGTCGGCGTCGAAGGTGCCGCCCAGCAGGCGGTAGCAGTATCCGGTCAGCTCGCGGCGGTACACCTCGAGCTGTGCCGAGAGCTCGGCCCCGGCCAGGTCCTCACCGGTGCTCTGCTTGGGATGTGACGCTGTCTGTGCCATAGATCACACCGTACGCGGAGCCACTGACACGCTCCGCTGGATTCGACCCTGGCCGAAGGCCTCACCCGAAGTTCACCCCAGGTCGAGCTCGAACCACACCGTCTTGCCCGTCCGGCGGCCCTCGCGCGCGGGTCCGTTCCGGTGACTGGGCCGCACCGCTCCGCCGTGCCGGTCCACGCCCCAGCGGGACGCGAGACGTTCGAGGAACTGCACTCCGCGCCCGCCGAACTCGGTGACCGTCGGGTCGCGCAGCTCGGGCTGCACGGTCGAGGAGTCGCGCACGCCCACCCGCAGCCGGTCCAGGTCCACCTCGACGGTCGCCGTGAACGGCGCCTGCCCGTGGTCGACGGCGTTGGTCAGCACCTCCGACGTCAGCAGCATCACCGTGCGTCGCAGCGGCATCGGGACGCCGCAGCTCTCCAGCACGTCGTCGACCCAGATACGGGCCGGGCCGACGTCCAGCAGCGACGGGGCCAGCTTGCGCTCCGCCGTGGCGGGGCGCCCGGGCGACGGCGGGCCCGACGGGGCCGCCGCCCGCACGCGGACGGCGAGCACGGCGACGTCGTCCCGCTGGTCGTCCGAGGCGAGGCGGCGCACGAGGGTGACCGGCAGCGCGGCCGTGGCGGTGTCGCCCAGCGCGCCGAGCGTCTTCTGCAGGCGGTTGAGCCACTGGTCGGGCGTGGTGCCGCGCTGCTCGGCGAGCCCGTCGGTGTAGAGCAGCAGGGTGTCGCCGGGGCGCAGCGTGGTGACGTGGTCGGTGCGCTTCGAGGTGGGCCGCACGCCGAGCATCATGTCGGGCAGCACCGAGAGGCGCTCGACCGTGCCGTCCTCGCGGAGCACCAGCGGCGGCGGGTGCCCGGCGGTCGACCAGGTCAGCTGGTACGCCCCGGCGACCCGCTCCAGCCGCGCCACCACGGCGGTGCCGCTCGCGAGCAGGCCCAGGCCGGAGTTGGCCTTGTCGAGCAGCGACAGCAGGGCCGACGGCGACTCGTCGTGGCTCCACGCGAACGCCCGCAGCAGCGAACGCAGCTGGCCCATCTTCGCCGCGGCCCGCATGTCGTGGCCGGTCACGTCGCCGATCATGAACATGGTCGCGTCGTCGTCCACGGCCACGGCGTCGTACCAGTCGCCGCCGATCTGGTCGGAGCGCGTGGCCGGCGAGTAGGTCGCCGCCATGTCGAGGTGCGGCACCTCGGGCAGGCGGCTGAGCATCGCCCGCTGCAGGGTCTTGGCCGACTCGCGCCGCTCCTCCAGGAGCCGCGCGCGCTCCAGCGCGTGGCCCGTGTAGTGGGCGAGCCCCGTCTGGAGCGCGTAGGAGTCCTGGTCGGGCCCGCGGTCGCGCTCCCAGGCCAGCATGATGACGGCGACGACGTCGCCCGCGGTGACCACTGGCAGGTACGCGCGCGCGCCGACCTCCGGGTCGCAGAGCTCCTCCGAGCCCGGGAACGCCGAGAACATCTCCTCGCCGGTGCGGAAGAACAGGGGCCGGCCGGTACGGGCTGCCTCGGCCAGGGGCCGCTGCTCGTCGAGCTTGGTCTGGCGGAGCCGCTGCGGGAACTGCGGCTCGGCGTGCACGAGCGACCGGTACGTGATGCCGCGCCCGTCGGCGTCGGCCAGCGCGAACGCGCAGTACCGCGCGCCGATGCCGGCCGTGCCGACCTCCACGATGACCTCTTCTACCTGGTCCATCGTGTTCGCGTTGGCGAAGGCCTCGCTCAGCGAGAGCAGGAACCGGCTGCGGCGGTTCGCCCGGACGGCCGTCTCCTGGATGCGGCGCGCCCGCTCCCGCTCGGCGCGCAGGCGCAGCTCGGCGGTGCAGGCCGCGGCGAGGTCCGCGAGGGAGTCCAGGTCGTCCTGCGACCACTCGCGGGGCTGGTCGTCCACGGCGCACAGCGCGCCGACGGCGCGCCCGCGCAGGTCGAACACCGGGTAGCCGGCGAGGGCGACCAGGCCCATCTCGCGCACCAGGTAGTTGTCGCGGAGCGTCGGGTCGTCCCGGGTGTCCGACGTCACGACCGGCTCGCCGCGCGCCGTGATGACGTTGGTGAGCGTGCCCGGGTGCTGCAGCAGCCGGTCGGACTGCATCGGCTCGGGGACCCCGGACGCCCCCGCGAGGACCTGGCCCTCGGGAACCACGAAGTAGACGACGGCGGCGGGGACCCGAAGATGCCGCCGAACCAGGCGAGCAAACCGGTCAAAGGCCTCATCCGCAGTGGGTGCACCGAGACCGACGTGCTCTAGGTCTCGCAGCGCCTGGAGGTCCGTCGGCATCGCATCAGTATTGCGAGAGAAGGACGCGTGCGCGACAGATGTACCGGATGTGTCCCTTTTGCGTCAGGCAGGTAGCCTGCCGCGCCACGGTCATACCTCGAGCAGACCGCGCTGGTGAGCGAGGCTCACCGCCTCCGCGCGACCCGAGGCGCCGAGCTTGGCCAGCAGGTTGGAGACGTGCACGCTCACCGTCTTGGTCGAGATGAACAGGCGCTCGCCGATCTGCCGGTTGGACAGCCCCTGCGCCACCAGCCCGAGCACCTCCTCCTCTCGCTCGGTGAGGGTCGACGCCGTCGCGCGGCGCACGCCTGGCAGGTCGAGCCGCGCGCGCCGGGCGAGCGCCCGGACGGCGTCGGCCAGGGGCCTGGCGCCCATGTCCTCCGCCTCCGAGAGGGCCTCGGCCGCCTCGACCTCGGCGGCCTGCCGCTCGCCGGCGCCGAGCAGGGCCTCGGCCCAGCGGTAGCGCGAGCGGGCCACCTCGTAGCGGTACCCGAAGTCGAACGCGTTGACCGTCTGCCGCCAGCTCTCGGCGGCCTCCCGCCACAGGTCACCGGACGACTTGTCGTCGCTCCCGGCGCCGGCGGTGCTGCCCACCACGGCGTGCAGCCGGGCGTTCTCGGCGGCCGCGCGCTGCAGCCAGGCCCGCCCCTCCGGCCCGAGCACGCCGCCGCGCGGGCGGCCCCGCTGTGCCGTCTGCCGGGCGACGGCCAGGAGGGAGTCGCCGCTGTCCAGCCGGGTCGCGGCGCGCTCCTCCACCGCCGTGGCGGCGGCCGATCCCGGGGCGCCCGCGCGGCCCGCGGACCGGTCGGCCTCCGCGGCGTCGGCCAGGGCCGCGATCGCGAGGGCGGACAGCCAGATGCGGCCGAGGAACACCTCGGTCCACACCTCGCCGAGGTGGTCGGTGATGCGCACGGCCAGGGCCGCGGCGTCGTCGTACCGGCCGGCCCAGGTCAGGGCGTCGACCAGGCTGCCGCCGCCGATCAGGGCGATCTGGCCGTCGCTCGGCCAGTGGTCGAAGAGCGCCTCGCCGCGCTGGATGGCGTCGGCGTCGCCGCGCGCCACCGCCGCGTACATCCGGGTGGCCTCCAGGACGTGCCGGTGCGTGGCCGGCACGCCGCCGGAGGTCCGCGGCGTCAGGTCGCCGCGGAAGTAGAGCATGACCTCCTGCAGGATCCGCAGGTTCACGGTCGGCGTGCTCCAGGCCAGGCCGAGCTCCTCGGCGCGGGCGAGCGCGTGCTCCACCCGCTGCTCGGCTGCCTCCAGCTCGCCCGCGTAGAAGCGGTTGGCCGTGGCGTTGTAGAGCGTGCGCATCTCCGTGAGCACGTCGCCGGCCTCCGTGGCCGCCGTCCGGGCCTCGTCGAGGAGCGTCGCCGCCCGGTCGGGGTCGGCCACGTCGAGCACGGCCAGGGTCGACAGGGCGGCGGCGAGCGCGCCGGGCTGGCCGACGGCCCGCGCCTCCTCGATGGCGCACTCGGCGTGGCCGCGGGCGTCGTCGTCCAGGTCGATGATCATCGTGACGCGGGCCAGCAGCGCGTTGGTCCAGATCCGGTCCGGGCTGCGCTCCGGGAGCATCTCCAGCGCCGCGCGGAGGTCCTCGATCGCGGCCTCGACCTGGCCGGGCACCTCGTCCCACGTGGGCAGGTCGAGGTACCGGTGCACGAGCACGTGCCGCAGGCCGGCCCGGCGCAGCGGGTCGGTGACGCCCTCGACCGCGCGCTCGGTCAGCTTCACGGCCCGCATCGGGTCGCCGGCGCGCGCCGCGGCCTCGCCCGCCGAGAGCGCGACGTCGACGCGGTCGCGGCCGATCCGCTCCTCGGCGTCGGGCACGGACTCCCAGAGGGCCAGCACCTGTTCCCAGTGCCGCAGCTCCTCCTCGGGGGCGAGCAGCCTGCGTGCCCGGAGCGCGGCGTCGCGCGACGCGGACAGCGCGGCGGGCAGGTCGTGGCCCTCGTAGGCGTGGTGGGCGCGCTCGGCGGCGCTGCCGATCGGCATGCCGTCGGGTCCGTCCTGCTCGATCACCGCGAGGTAGGCGCGGTGCACCGACGAGCGCTCGCCCGGCAGCAGGTCGGCGTACAGGGCCTCGGCCAGCAGGGCGTGGCGGAACTCCAGGTGGACGCCGGACACCACGAGCACCTGCTGGGTCACGGCCTCGCGCAGCGCGGCGTCCACGTCGTGCGCGCCCCAGCGGGCGGCCGCGGCGCGCAGCAGCTCCTCGCTCACCCGGCGTCCGGCGACCGACGCGATGCGCAGCACCTGCTGCACCTCGGGGTCCAGCCGTTCGAGCCGGGTGCGGAGCACCTCGGTGAGCGTCCAGGGCAGGCTGGCCGAGTCCGGGCCGGCGTCCAGGAGCTCCTCGGCGAAGAAGGCGTTGCCCTCGGACCGGTCCAGCACGTCGGCGAACCCGGCGGACGGCAGCGGCCTTCCCGCCAGGGCGGTCGTGAACTCGCGCAGCTCGTCCTCGGTGAAGGGCTCCAGGTCGATGCGCTCCACGTGCTCCAGCCGGGACAGCTCGGCGAGCAACGGGCGCAGGGGGTGGCGGCGGTCGACGTCGTCCGCCCGGTAGGTCACCACGAGCAGGACGTTCTCGGACCGGGCGCGGGCCGCGAGGAACCGCAGGACGTCGCGCGTCGACGCGTCGGCCCAGTGCGCGTCCTCGACGACGAGCACGAGCGGGCGCTCGGGCGCGCCGGCGACCGCGAGGCTGCGGGCGATGCCCTCGAAGAGCTGGAGCCGCTCGTCGTGGGCGGCGTCGCCGCCCCCGCCGGGCTCCAGGAGCCGCCACAGCGCAGGGCGCTCCGCGACCAGCTCCGTGACCCGCGCGGCGGCGTCGGGCCCTGCGGCCCCTGCCTGCAGCTGGGTCAGGGCGTCGGTGAACGGGAGGTAGGGGATGCCCACCTGACCCAGGTCGACGCAGTGCACGACGACGGCGCTGGCCCCCGCCTGCTCCGCCGCCTGGGCGACGTGCCCGATCAGCCGGGTCTTGCCGACGCCGGCGTCGCCGCCGACGAGCACGAGGCCCGGCCGGCCGGCCGAGGCGCGCCCTACCGCCAGCAGTAGAGAGGCGACCTGCTCCTGCCGGGAGACCAGGGGGATTGCTGTGGACCTTCGCACCTGCACATCGTGCCACCGGTCACTGACAATCCCCCTGACCTCCCCTTTCCCGGCCTCCACCGCGGTCACGCGAACAGGCCGCGCCGTGCGGCGGGCGTCGGGCGCATGCCCGCGATGCCCGCCCTGATCTGCTCCGTGCGGTTGGCGCGGGCCTCGCGCTTCTCCAGCCGGGCGGCGCGGTCCGCCGCGCTCGGCCGCTTGGTGCGCCAGGCGTTCTTGGCCCGCTCCTGGCGGTACTCGATCTCCGCGTCGATCGCGGGTCCCCACAGCGACATGATTCCTCCTGCGTCCCCGGCGGGCCGTGTGCCCGTCCGGCTGATGAGGAAGACACTCGTCCTGAGGCCCGGGGGCCCGGATCGGTAGGTCGGGCAGTCCTGGGCGGCGGGGTACCTCAGACCCGGGTCTGAGGTGGGCCGGTCCCGGCCTGAGGTGCCTTAGGTACCTCAGAGGCCAGGTCAGGGGCCCTGTTCCGCGCCCGAGATGCCGCCCGGGCCGCCCGGCGAGACACTTGGCGGGCGAGATTCAGGGAGTTCACAGCCCCACTATTGCGATCTACGTCACAGCAGACGCACACTGGAAGTAGCAGCGGACCCAATTCGGGGGTGGATCGTGACCGGAACCGAAGCTGGAACGTACGACATCTTGCCCATGCTGGGCCGTGGGAAGCACCGCAACCCCAAGAAGGGCGCGTGCTTCATGGAGCTCGCATCCTTCCTGGCAGGCGAGAAGTGGAGCGACCATCCAGCCTGCACGCACCCGCTCATCGCCATGCTGGCGCGCGCGGTGAACGACCTCACGGCGGACCACGCGCGGCCCCAGCTCGCGCCGCTCATCCCGTCGGTGATCGGCCTGACCAGCACCGACCCGCGCTGGGACGTGCGCATCGCGCTGCGCGCCGCGCAGACGGCGCTCCCGGTCTCGCCCGCGGACCGGCAGCAGACGCTCGCCGTCGCCGTCCTCGGGTCCGAGCGCATGCTCGACGTCCTGGAGGACCGGCCGGCGGGGACCCTCGCACCGGAGAGCAAGGACGCGCTCGCGGCCGTGCCGAAGACGGCGGCCTGGGCCGAGCGGTTCTGCGCCGGCACCAGCGTGCGGCCCAAGCGGTTCGTGCGCGACGCCGCACCCAGCGTGGTCTCCACCGCGGTGCAGGGGATCTCGGAGGCCTTCGTGCCCGACGTCGACGCGCGGCTCCGTGACCTGCTCGCGGCAACTGTCGCCGATGCGCGCCGCTGGGCCGGGAACGCGGACGACGATGCCCGCACGCTCGACCCGCTGGCGTGGGGCCCGGTGGTCAAGGCGGCTCCGACAACCGCCTGACACCTGGCCGGACAGGGGGAACCGGGTCGGGGCGCACCAGGGGGCGCCCCGACCCGAGTCGTGTCCGGAGCACTCTCCGAGCCCTGTCGATCGGACGGCCGCCGGATCGTCACCACCGTGTCAGACAGTTCCGACCGGAGGACAGAACCATGCGATACACGATCCTGCTGCACTACCCGGAGATGACGCCGGAGGAGCTCGGGCCCGGGGGCTGGGAAGAGGGCGAGCGCGAGTTCCAGGCCTACGCCACGGCGCTCGACCAGGCGGGTGTGCTGCTCTCGGCGGAGGTGCTGCAGCCGTCGTCGTCCACCACCACGGTGGCCGTGCGCGACGGCGAGCTGCGCGTCCAGGACGGGCCGTTCGCCGACACGAAGGAGCAGCTCGGCGGCACGTTCGTCGTCGACGTGCCGGACCTCGACGCCGCGCTCGTCTGGGCGCAGAAGGCGCCGTCGGTCCAGTGGGGCACCGTGGAGGTGCGGCCCAGCGCCACCCACTTCGAGAACGGCGCGTGGACCCGCTGACCGACCGGACGCGGGCGCGGGGCGCCCCCGACCCGGCGGCCCCCGCCGCGGTCGGGCGGGTCCGGGG
>NZ_JBHVEG010000183.1:0-12631 GCF_042802395.1 Promicromonospora sp. NPDC057488 | reverse complement strand
GTGGTCAGCAGCGAGCGCTGCTGACCACCCGGCCCCTCGTCGGTGCTCGATCCTCGCGGACGTCGGGCTCGGTCCTCGCGGACGTCGGGCTCGGTCCTCGCGGACGTCGGGCTCAGTCCTCTGCGTACCCGAGGTCGTCCGTCTCCTCGCCCTCCGCGGCGAGCGCGTCCTTGACCAGCTCGAAGGCCAGGCCGGGTGCGTAGCCCTTGCGCGCGAGGGAGCCGACGGCGCGGCGCACCCGCACCTCGCGGTCCAGGCTGCGCGTCCGGGTGACGAGCTTGGCGGCGAGCCTCGCGCCCGCGGCCCGCTCGTCGTCCGGGTCGAGCTGGTCCAGGGCCTCGACGGCGGTGTCCTCGTCGATGCCGCGCCGGCGCAGCTCCGCGGCTATGCCGCGGCGGGCCAGCCCGCGCTCGGCGTGCCGGGTGCGCACGATGGTCTCGGCGTAGGTCGCGTCGTCCACCAGGCCCACCTCGCCGAAGCGGTCGAGCACCTGGACGACGACGTCCTCCGGGTAGCCCTTGCGGGCCAGCGACTGCTCGAGCTCACGGCGGGACTTCTGCGCCGCCGTCAGGATCCGGAGGACGACCTCGCGGGTCTTCTCGACGGCGTCGTCCCGGCTGATCTCGCCGGCCTCCAGGCGCTCTGCCACGGTGCGCCGCGGTGCCCGTTCGCCGGTGGCGCGCCGCCCTCGGCCGCCGGGGCGGCGACCGTCGCGGGCGGCCTCACGGCCGTTCTCCCCGCCGCCCTCCTGGGCGGCCGGACGGCCCCGACGCTTCCCCACGCCGGGACCGTCCGATGGATCACCGTACTGCACGTCAGAACGGTGCCTTCTCGGCGGCTGCCTCCGCCTTGGCGGCGGTCTTGGCCACCGTCGCCTTCGTGGCGGTCTTCGCACGCGTCGTGGTCGACTTCGTGGCCTTGGCGGTGGTAGTCGTCCGCGAGGACGAGCTGGCCGCCGCGACGGTGCCCGTGGGCCCGTCACCCTCGGTCGCCGACGGGAGCGGGGCGCCCGCGGCCGGGTCCGCCGGGGCATCGACCTTCGGTCCGACGCCCAGCTTCTCCTTGACGCGCTTCTCGATGTCGTTGGCGAGGTCCGGGTTGTCGCGCAGGAAGGACCGCGCGTTCTCCTTGCCCTGGCCGAGCTGGTCACCCTCGTAGGTGAACCACGAGCCGGACTTGCGCACGAAGCCGTGCTCCACGCCCATGTCGATGAGCCCACCCTCGCGGGAGATGCCGTGGCCGTACAGGATGTCGAACTCCGCCTGCTTGAACGGCGGCGCCATCTTGTTCTTGACGACCTTGACGCGGGTGCGGTTACCGACCGCGTCCGTACCCTCCTTGAGGGTCTCGATGCGACGGATGTCGAGCCGGACCGACGCGTAGAACTTCAGCGCCTTTCCACCGGTGGTGGTCTCGGGCGAGCCGAAGAACACGCCGATCTTCTCGCGCAGCTGGTTGATGAAGATCGCGGTGGTGCCGGACGCGCTGAGCGCACCGGTGATCTTGCGCAGGGCCTGGGACATCAGGCGGGCCTGGAGACCCACGTGGCTGTCACCCATCTCGCCCTCGATCTCGGCCTTCGGCGTCAGGGCCGCGACGGAGTCGATGACGATGATGTCGAGCGCGCCGGAGCGGATCAGCATGTCCGTGATCTCCAGGGCCTGCTCACCGGTGTCCGGCTGCGAGACCAGGAGGGCGTCGGTGTCGACACCGAGCTTCTTGGCGTACTCCGGGTCGAGCGCGTGCTCGGCGTCGATGAACGCGGCGATGCCGCCCAGCCGCTGGGCGTTGGCCACGGCGTGCAGCGCGATGGTCGTCTTACCCGAGGACTCGGGGCCGTACACCTCGACGATGCGGCCACGGGGCAGACCCCCGATGCCGAGCGCGACGTCCAGGGCGATCGAACCGGTGGGGACCACCTCGATCGGCGCGCGGGTCTCTTCGCCGAGGCGCATGACCGAGCCCTTGCCGAAGTTACGGTCGATCTGTGCGAGGGCCGCCTCGAGGGCCTTTTCGCGGTCTGCTGGTGCGGGCATGTGCAACACCTTCGGTTTCAGGGCGCTGTGTGCGCCGACATGGATGGCTCTGTACGTCGTTGCCGACCGTACGCGGAGCCACTGACACGGACGCCTGCTCCGGCCGCCGCCTGTGGACGACGTTCCGGAATCCGTGCCTGTGGTCAAAGTCTAGCCGAACGCGTGTTCGAGGCAAGGCAGGACACACCGGTGTGTCACAGGACATCTCGGCGAGCCCCGCGCGGGCGGTCGGAAAGGAGGTGGCCGGCGCTCAGCGGCGCGGCGGCGGGGCCTGCCGGTACTTGTCGCTGCCCCACCGGTCGGCGTCCGGCACGTCCAGCGCGTCGCACAGCGCGTGCCACACGTCGCGCGGCTCGTCGCCGTCCTCCAGGGCCGCCGCCGGGGTCCGCCCGTCCAGCGTCGGGAGCACCTGCTCGCGCGCCAGGGCCCGCCCGTAGGCAGGACCGAAGACCTCGTCGACCAGCTGCCAGAAATCCCGTTCGCGCACCCGTCAACCCTACGACGCCGGGAGACCTCTCCCGGCCCGTGTCAGTGGTCGGGGACACAATGGGGACCATGCCCACGTCCGACGACCCGCTCTCCCGGTTCGGCCCGGCCACCCGCACGTGGTTCACGGGTGCGTTCGCGCAGCCCACCGCCGCCCAGGCCGGCGCGTGGGACGCCGTGGCGCGCGACCAGCACGCGCTCGTGGTGGCGCCGACCGGGTCGGGCAAGACGCTCGCGGCGTTCCTCTGGTCGATCGACCGCATCATGTCGGCGCCGCCGCCCGAGGACCGGGCGCACCGCTGCCGCGTGCTGTACGTGTCGCCGCTGAAGGCCCTGGCCGCGGACGTCCAGCGCAACCTGCGCTCCCCGCTGACGGGCATCCGGCAGGCAGCGGCCCGGGAGGGCATCGAGGTCCCCGACGTCACCGTCGGCATGCGCACGGGCGACACGCCCGCGAGCGAGCGGCGCGCGTTCGCCACGCGCCCGCCGGACATCCTGGTCACCACGCCGGAGTCCCTGTTCCTCATCCTCACGTCCTCGGCCCGCGCCGGGCTCGCGGGGGTCGAGACCGTGGTGCTCGACGAGATCCACGCCGTGGCGGGCACCAAGCGCGGCGCCCACCTGGCGCTGAGCCTGGAGCGGCTCGACGCCCTGCTCGACCGGCCCGCGCAGCGCATCGGACTGTCCGCCACGGTGCGCCCGGTCGAGGCCGTCTCGCGGTTCCTCGGCGGCGGCCGCACGGGCTCCGCCGCGCGCGAGGTCGTCGTCGTGCAGCCGCCGTCGCACAAGGAGTGGGCCATCGACGTGGTGGTCCCCGTGCCGGACCTCGCGGACCTGGGCAGCGCGCCCGGCCGCGGCGTCCCCGACCCGGGTGACCCCGGCGGCCGGGCCGCGGGCGACGACGAGATCGACCTCTCCGGCGAGGCGACCCAGCCCCTGCGCAAGGCCTCGGTCTGGCCGCACGTCGAGGAGCGCGTGGTCGACCTCGTGGCGGACCACACCTCGACCATCGTCTTCACCAACAACCGGCGCGGCGCCGAGCGGCTGACCGCCCGCATGAACGAGGTCTGGGCCCAGCGCCAGGGGCTGGAGATCGCCGACCCGGCCAGCACGTGGGCGGCGCTCGTGCCGGGCCAGTCGGGCACGGCCGCGGGGATCCCCCGGCCCGTGCCCGGGGAACGCGGCCTGCCCGAGGCGGTCCCCGGACAGCCGGCGGGCCCGGACGGGACCGGCCGGGCCGAGACCGTGCTCGCTCGTGCCCACCACGGATCCATGAGCCGCGCCGAGCGCACCCGCACCGAGACCGAGCTGAAGGAGGGCCGGCTGCCCGCAGTGGTCGCCACCTCCTCCCTGGAGCTCGGCATCGACATGGGCGCGGTGGACCTGGTGGTCCAGGTGGGCGCGCCGCCGTCCGTCGCGAGCGGGCTGCAGCGCATCGGCCGTGCCGGCCACCAGGTGGGCGCCGTGTCCAAGGGCGTGGTCTTCCCGATGTTCCGGGGCGACCTGGTGCCCGCCACGGTCATCGCGCAGCGCATGCGCGCGGGGGCCATCGAGCACATGCACGTCCCGGCCAACCCGCTGGACGTGCTGGCGCAGCAGGTGGTGGCCGCGCTCGCCGTCGACGACTGGGACGAGGCCGAGCTGCTCGCGCTGGTCCGCCGGGCCGCGCCGTTCGCGCACCTCGGCGACGCCACCTGGCGCGCGGTGCTCGACATGCTCGCCGGCCGCTACCCCAGCGAGGACTTCGCCGAGCTGCGGGCCCGCATCACCTGGGACCGCGCCACGGGCATGCTCCGCGGCCGCCCCGGCGCGCTGCGCCTGGCCGCCACGAGCGGCGGCACCATCCCCGACAAGGGCGCCTACGGCGTCTTCCTCGCCACGGACGCACCCGACGGCGGCACGCTCGCCGACAGCGTCGGCGGCTCGTCCGGCGCCGGCCGGGCCCGCGGCGGCAAGCGCGTGGGCGAGCTCGACGAGGAGATGGTCTACGAGTCCCGCGTGGGCGACACGTTCACGCTGGGGTCGAGCACCTGGCGCATCCAGGAGATCACCACCGACCGCGTGCTGGTCACCCCGGCGCCCGGCCTGCCCGGCCGCCTGCCCTTCTGGAAGGGTGACGCCCCGGGCCGCCCGGCGGAGCTCGGCAAGGCGGTGGGCGCGTTCGTCCGCGAGGCCGACGCCGCCCTGGCCGACGACGTCGACGCCGGTCGCAAGCACCTGCGCGAGGCCGGGCTCGACGACTGGGCGGCGGACAACCTCGCCGCCTACCTGACCGAGCAGCGGCTGGGTACGGGGCGCGTGCCGGACGACCGGACGGTCGTGGTCGAGCGGTTCCGCGACGAGCTGGGCGACTGGCGGGTGGTGATCCACTCGCCGCTCGGCGCGCGGGTGCACGCCCCGTGGGCCCTGGTGATCAGCGCCCGGCTCCGGGCCCGGTTCGGCCTGGACGTGGCCGCCATGCACTCGGACGACGGGATCGTGCTGCGGCTGCCCGACTCCGGCGGCGGCTGGGACGGCGACCCGTGGGACGTGGACGGGACCGGGACCGGGACCGACTACGGGACCGCCCTCGACGGCGAAGCGCACCCACAGCACACCCCGGGCCGCGTCACCCTCGAGGATCTGCTGCTCGACCCCGACGAGGTGCTCGGCGCCGTCCGCGACGAGCTGGGCTCGTCCGTCATGTTCGCCGCGCGGTTCCGCGAGGCGGCGGCGCGCGCCCTGCTGCTCCCCCGGCGTCGGCCGGACCGGCGGCAGCCGCTGTGGCAGCAGCGCCAGCGCTCGGCCCAGCTGCTGGAGGTCGCGAGCCAGTTCCCGGACTTCCCGATCGTGCTGGAGGCGGCCCGCGAGTGCCTCCAGGACGACTTCGACGTGGCGGCCCTGGCCGACCTCATGCGCGAGATCGGCTCCGGCGGGGTCCGGGTCGTCGAGGTCACCACCCCGACGCCGTCGCCGTTCGCGCAGTCGCTCCTGTTCGGCTACACGGCGCAGTTCCTGTACGACGGCGACGCGCCGCTGGCCGAGCGCCGGGCGGCCGCCCTGTCGCTCGACCCGGAGCTGCTCGCCGAGCTGCTCGGGGAGCAGGGCTCCGCCGACCTGGCCGACCTGCTCGACCCCGGCGCCGTGGAGCGCACCGAGGCCGAGCTCGCCGGGCTCGCCCCCGACCGGCAGGCCCGGGACGCCGAGGGCCTGTGGGACCTGCTGCGCCGCACCGGCCCGCACCCGCTGGACGCCCTGGAGGCGCGCACGCGCGAGGAGGCCCGGCACGCCGTCGCCCACTGGCTGGAGGAGCTGGAGACCACCCGCCGCGTGATCCGAGTCCGGTTCGCCGGCCAGGAGCAGTGGGCGGTCGCCGAGGACGCCGGCCGGCTGCGCGACGCGCTCGGCGTGGCCCTGCCGGTGGGCATCCCGGAGACCTTCACCGAGCTCGTCCCCGACCCGCTCGGCGACCTGTTGCGGCGGCACGCCCGCACGCACGGGCCGTTCGGCGCCGCCGCGCCCGCCCAGCGGTTCGGGCTGGGCGTCGCCGTGGTCGCGCACGGCCTGGCGCGGCTGGAGGCCGACGGCGCCCTCGCGCGCGGACGGCTGCGGCCCGGCGCGCTCGGCGGCACGGGCGACGAGTGGTGCGACCCTGGCGTGCTGCGCCTGCTGCGCCGCCGTTCGCTGGCCGTGCTGCGGGCCGAGGTCGAGCCCGTGGAGCAGGAGGCCCTCGGCGCCTTCCTGCCCCGCTGGCAGAACGTCTCCACGGGGCTGTTGCGCGGCGCCGACGGGCTGGTGCAGGCGATCGAGCAGCTCGCCGGCGCCGCGGTCCCGGCGTCGGCCCTGGAGACCCTGGTGCTGCCCGCCCGCGTGACCGACTACTCCCCCGCCCTGCTCGACGAGCTGACCGTCGCGGGCGAGGTGCTGTGGGCCGGGCACTCCCGGCTGCCCGGGTCGGGCGGCGGGGACGGCCTGGTCTCGCTGCACCTGGCCGACGGCGCCGCGCTCACCCTGCCCGCGCTCGAACCGGTCGAGGAGGAGAGCCCGCTCGACTCCGACCTGCACCGCGCGGTGCTCGACCTGCTGACCGGGTCGGGCGGCTTCTTCCTGCCCCGGGTCGCCGAGCTCACCTCCGCCGAGCCGGACGCCGTGCTCGAGGTGCTCTGGGACCTCGTCTGGGCCGGCCAGGTCACCAACGACGGGCTCGGCGCGCTCCGCGACCGGGTCAGCGGCGGCGGCGCCCACCGGGCACCCCGGACCGCCGCCCGGGCCAGGCCGGTGCGCCGGTCCCGGTTCGCCGTGTCCCCGGGCCGCCCCGCCTCGGCACTGCGGGCCGGCGCCTCGACCGTGGGCGGCAGCGGGCGCTGGGCCGCCCTGCCGCTGCGGGAGCCGGACCCCACGCTGCGCGCCCACGCCCTGACGCAGGTGCTGCTCGAACGGCACGGGGTGCTGACCCGGTCGGCCGCGGCCGCGGAGGGCGTCGGGGCGGGTTACCGCGACGTCTACCGCGTGCTGTCCGGCCTGGAGGAGCGCGGTGCGGTGCGCCGCGGGTACTTCGTGGAGCACCTCGGCGGGTCGCAGTTCGCCCTGCCCGGCGCCGTCGACCGCCTGCGCGTGGACGCGACGGACCGCTCCCGGATCGTCGAGGCGGAGCTGGAGGTCGCGGAGCGGACGGCGGCCGTGGCGACCGGCACGGGCGCGAACAGCACGAGCACCGCCGTCGTGCTCGCCGCCATGGACCCCGCCAACCCCTACGGGGCCGCCCTCGCGTGGCCGGCCGCCGGGTCGTCCGAGGCAGCCGCGCAGCCGACCGGGCAGCCGTCCGACACGGGCCCGGCCACGGACGACGGAACGCCCGGCGACCGGCACGTCTCCGCCCACCGGCCCGGCCGCAAGGCCGGCGCCGTCGTAGTGCTCACCCACGGCGACCTGGCCCTGTTCGTGGAGCGCGGCGGGCGCACGGTGCTGTCGTTCACGCAGCAGCCCGCGCGGCTCGCGGCGGCGGCCGCCGCCCTGGCCAGGACGGTCCGCGAGGGCCGGCTCGGCCGGCTGGTGGTCCAGCGGGTCGACGGCCTGCCCGCGCTGGAGGCCGCGCGCCACCACCCGGCGGCGCGGGCCCTCGTCGAGGCCGGTTTCGCGGTCACTCCACGTGGTCTGCGGATCTCGGTCCGCTGAGCGCCAGGGCCGGCCCGGGGCCGTCGAGGGCGCCCAGCGGGTCGAGCTGCCCGTCCGGTCCCTCGCGGTCGATGGTGGCCGCGAGCAGGAACAGGTAGCCGATCATGATGACGAAGCCCACGCGCTCGATGAGGCCGAAGGCGGCGATGCCCGAGTCGGCGAGGTAGACGAGCGACAGGTGGATCACGAGGAACAGCGCGACCGTGATCCCGAGGGCCCGGGCGGCCGACCGGAGGGAGCGCGGCAGCGACGAGCGGGGCCGGACGATCGAGCGCTCCAGGCTCAGCCCGACGACGGGGAGCACGCAGAACGCCGTGGCGGCGCTGACCCGGTGGATGACCGCCGACATCGACGCCTCCGTCCCCGGCGGGTCCGTGGGGAACGCTCCGACCAGCACCATCGCGATCGCGAAGACGATCATCGCGGCGGCGGGCACCGGGCCGACGGCCAGCCCCGTGCGGTACATCCGCACGGTGAGGATCAGCCCGAGCACGGCCAGGATCACTCCGCCCGCGAGGATCATCTCGCCGCCGCCGGGCACGAAGGCGTACCAGCTGATCGGGTCGAGCACCGGGTCGACGACGGACGCGCCGATGACGTGCGCGCCGATCATCGGCAGCAGTGCGGTGGCGCCGAACCAGCTCACGGTGCGGGTGCTGCGGGGGTCGGGGGACTCAATCGGCTGGTCCGGGTGTCTGCCCAGGTCAGCGCCTACTACGGTCATGGGACAAGAGTCCTGGAGCGGACGACGGAAAGCCATCGGGCTTACCCCCGGTCATGCCCTGAACCGCACTGGGGGCCATCCCTGACCGGCCCGCGGGGGCCAGGACCCCTGGAACGGGGCCAATCCGGATCACATGGGTGATATGCCGGTTGTGCCGCCTTCCCGAGCCGGGCGCACACTACGCTGAAACCCCACGACGAGGGGAGCGGCCGTGCCCGAGGGGGATGTCCTGCGTCTCACGGCCGAGCGGCTCACCGCGGCGCTGCGCGGCCTGCCGCTCGTCCGTGCGGAGCTGCGCTGGCCCAGCGCCGGGGCCGCGCACCTGACCGGCGCCACCGCGCTGGAGACCAGCGCGTACGGCAAGCACCTGCTCACCCGGCTCGACGACGGCCGGACCCTGCACACGCACCTGCGCATGGAGGGCACCTGGAAGGTGCACCGCACGGGCTCCCGGGACGCCTCGGCACGCCACCCCGCGATCCGCGCCGTGCTCGCCACGGACGCGTGGACCGCCACCGGCTGGCACCTCGGGATGCTCGACCTGCTGCGCACCCACGACGAGAGTCGCATCCTGAACGGCCTGGGCCCGGACGTGCTGGGCGACGACTTCCCCACCGCCGGGCTGGCCGACGGCGTGGCGCGGCTCGTGCGCGAGCCCGACCGGCCCCTGTGCGCCACGCTGCTGGACCAGCGCACGGTCGCAGGGATAGGCACGATCTGGATGGCGGAGTCCCTGTTCGCGCGGCGCCTGTGGCCGTGGCTGCCGGCGGGCTCCCTGCCGCAGGGCGAGCGTGCGGTCCTGCTGCGCACCGCACGGCGGCTCATGGAGCGCAGCGTCGCCGTCGGGCGGGCGCGCGGGATGGGCGCGGTCGAGATGCACGTGCACGGCCGCGCGGGCCGGCCGTGCCGCCGGTGCGGCACCCCGATCGCCGTCGGGACGGCCAACGAGAAGCCCTACGAGCGGCCCGTCTTCTGGTGCCCCACCTGCCAGGCACCGGGCCCGGAGTGAGACACGACGAGGGCGGAGCACCAGGTGCTCCGCCCTCGTCCTAAGGCGCTGCTCAGGGGCAGCTGCCAGGTCAGCCCACCGGCGCCAGGTCGGACTGCTCGACGTCCCGCCGCGCTGCGGTCCGCTCGCCTCCCCTGGCCAGCAGCCCGGCGACGAAGTCCGCCGGGATCGTGTCCGGAATCTGGAATCCTTCGGCAACCGCCACGCGGTCGCTCACCTCACGCAGCACCAAGGACAGTGGCACGTCGAGCGCTTCGCAGATCGAACCCAGAAGTTCGGACGACGCCTCCTTCTGCCCTCGCTCCACCTCGCTGAGGTAACCCAGCGACACTCGCGCCGCCGACGACACCTCGCGGAGGGTGCGCCCCTGACGCTGCCGCGTGTCTCGCAGCACGTCTCCGATTTCTCGCCGTAGTACGACCATCTCGCGCCCCCTTTCAGTGCCTGTCCCTGTCCTCACGCCCTGTCCTGGCTGGACCGGCCGTGCCTTGCGTGTGGTACGTCCCCCGGGTGCGGAGGTCGTTCTACCGTACCCCGCGCTCGAAGAGTTCTTGCGCCGGCCCCGAGTGGTCGGCTTGTTCGTGATCACACCGGGACCAACGCCGCTGGTATGAGCCTTGTTCCCGAAGTGTGCCCGCGTCAAGCCCTGTGCAAGATTAGGCCAAGAAGTTTCACTTGTCTGTAACTTCAGGGAGCGTAACTTGCTCCGCATCGCTTTTTTCACCCGGCAGCTCGCTGACGAGCACCGACGCCAGCTCGATGACGCCGCGGGCGGCGTCGCAGATGATCTGGGGCCGGTCGCCCGACAGGTCCAGGCGGTGCACCTCGGACACCAGCGGGGTGCTGACTGCGACGAAGACCACACCCGGCGCCTGACCGTCCTGCGGGTCCGGGCCGGCCACGCCGGTCGTGGCGAGGCCGACGTCGGCGCCCGTGGCCGTGCGCACGCCGGCCGCCATCTGGGCGGCCACCGCCTCGTCCACGGCCCCGCGCTCGGCGAGCAGGTCGGCGTCCACGCCCAGCAGCCCGGCCTTCAGGTCGGTGGCGTAGGCGACGATTCCGCCGCGCAGCACCTTGGACGCGCCCGGGACCGACACGAGCGTCGCCGTGACGAGCCCGCCCGTGAGCGACTCGGCCACGCCGATGGTCCACCCGCGGGCGGCGGCAGCCGCCAGCAGGCGCGGCGCCGTCATGACTGTGCTGCCCGGGCCCGCGCGTCCCGGCGGATCTTCCAGCCCTGGTAGACGTACTCGACGCCGGTCACGACGGTCACGACGAACGCGGCGAGCAGCACGACCCAGGCGATCACGGTGAGCCAGTCGAGGCCCTCGCGCGGCAGCAGGAACAGCGAGATCGCCACGCTCTGCAGCACCGTCTTGAGCTTGCCGCCGCGAGACGCGGGCATCACCTCGTACTTGACCATGCCCAGGCGCATGAAGGTGATGCCGAGCTCGCGCACCAGGATGATCACGGGGATCCACCAGGGCAGCTCGCCGAGCGGGATCCAGAGCAGGATCAGGGCGGCGCCCACGAGCAGCTTGTCCGCGATCGGGTCGAGCAGCTTGCCCAGGTCGGTGATGAGCCCCCGCGACCGGGCGAGGTAGCCGTCGACCTTGTCGGACACCGCCGCGACCACGAAGATCGCCGTGGCCACGAGCCGCCACGTCGTGTCGTCCCCGCCCTCGACGAGAAGTGCCCAGGCGAAGAACGGGACCATGGCGATGCGAATCATCGTGACGATGTTCGCAATGTTCCAGGGCGACGGAGCGTCGGTGACCATTGCCCAAGCCTAGCCGCGGATCATCCGCTCCCCGGACCGCACGGGGTCCCGCGGGCGGCTCCCGCGCCCTCGCCCCGCGCGTCCGCTCGCTGCCCCGCCAGGCCTGGAATAGCATCCGGAGGTGGCCAACGTCGGCGTCCTGCGGCTCGTCGTATCCGCGACCGTGACCTGCGCACTCGTCACCACGGCCGCGGGCTGCACGCTCCTTGCCGACCCGGGCTCGGCACCGGCGTCCACCGGCTCGGGCGCCCCGGGGACGACGTCGACCCCCGTGGTCTCGTCCGCGACGCCGACCCCCTCCCCGTCCCCCACCCCGCAGGACGTCGAGCTCACGCTGCTCGCCGGGGGCGACGTACTCACCCACACTCCCGTGAACGACTCCGCGACCGGGCCGGACGGCATCGACTACTCGCCGCTGCTGGCGGGCATCGACCCCTGGGTGGAACGCGCGGACCTGGCCCTGTGCCACCTGGAGGTGCCGGTCGCGCCGCCCGGCACGCAGCCGTCGGGCTACCCGGTGTTCCGCGCGCCCAAGGAGATCGTCCGTGACCTGGGCGAGCAGGGCTGGGACGGCTGCTCGACGGCGTCCAACCACTCGGCCGACTCGGGGTTCGACGGCATCGCGGCGACCCTCGACGCGCTGGACCACGCCGGGATGGGCCACGTCGGCACGGCCCGCGACGAGCGCGAGTCGCTCGAACCCCAGCTCTACCGGCTGCGCCGGGAGGGCCGGACCGTCACGATCGCGCACCTGGCCGCGGCCTACGGGCTGAACGGCCTGGAGCCGCCCGCCGGCCCCTGGTCGGTGGACCTCATCGACGCCCACCGGATCGCCGAGCAGGCCCGGGCGGCCCGGGCCGCGGGCGCGGACCTGGTCGTGGTGAGCCTGCACGACGGTACGGAGTACGTCACCGAGCCCACCGAGCACCAGCGGAAGACCGTCCGGGCGCTGGCCCGCTCCCGGCAGGTGGACCTGGTGATCGGGCACCACGCCCACGTGCCGCAGCCGCTGACGCGCCTGCGCGGCGGGCCGGGCGGCGACGGGATGTGGGTGGCCTACGGCCTCGGCAACCTCCTGTCCAACCAGGGCAAGGAGTGCTGCGTGGCGGCGTCCGCGGTCGGGCTGCTGCTGGTGGCGGACGTCGTCCAGCCGCCGGACGGCCCGGCCCGGGTCACGGACGCCCGCTGGGCCGCGACCACGGTCGACCGGGCCGCCGGGCACCGGCTGCGCGCCACGCGCGACGCCCTGGCGCACCCCGGGGAAGGCCGGCTCGGCACCGCCGAGCTCGAGCAGCGCCTGCGGATCGCGCGGAACGCGGCCGGGCGCGCCGCGGACGAGCAGCGTCAGCCGCCGAAGCGCCCCGCGGGCAAGGCGCCCGAGGTGGTCGAGCGCGACTGACCGGCCACGTGTCAGACGCTCAGGTCACCAGGGTGACCTGAGC
>NZ_JBHVEG010000182.1:0-12651 GCF_042802395.1 Promicromonospora sp. NPDC057488 | reverse complement strand
GCTCAGGTCACCAGAGGGACCTGAGCGTCTGACACGTTCTGGGAGGTTCAGTCGGTGCGGAGCTTCTCGTCGACCTGCGCGTCCTCGTGGGCGGCGTCGGCGTCGATCTTCGGAGCCGCGGCCCGCGCCGCGGCGCGACGCTCGGCCCGGTCGGCCATCCACCCCGTGGCGGCGTCCCGCGGCCTGCCCAGGGTCAGGTACGACACGGCGAGCGCGACCACGACGGCGACCACCGGGAGCAGCCAGCCCCGCAGGCCGACGAGGTACAGCACGCCGAGTGCCGCGGCTACGAGCGCGACGCGGAGCAGGGAGTAGATCACGAGGGGCACCCACCCATGGTAGGCCGGGCGGGGGTCACGACGGCACGACGGCGGCCCCACGGGCGACAACGGGGCGAACGTCACGTCAGGGGCTGCCCTGCCCGCGCCAACCCACCGTAGGCTGGGGGTATGCCTCGCGTACTCCTGATCTTGGTGATCGTCGGACTCATGGCCTACGCCCTGACCGATGTCTGGGGCGCGGACGAGGACGAACGTGCAGGTCTGCCCCGTTGGCTCTGGGTGCTCCTCATCGTCCTCCTGCCGCTGCTCGGCGCGATCTCGTGGATCGTGGTGCGGGTCAGCCGGCGGTCCGGCGCCGGCCCCGCCACGGGCCCCGGTTCCGGCGGCAGCCGTCCGACGCCGCCCCCGCGCCCCGGCCCGCGCCGTCCCTCCGGCCCCGTGGCCCCGGACGACGACCCGGAGTTCCTGTGGCTGCTGGAGCAGGAGAAGCGCAAGCGTGAGCGCGAGGCCCGCGGCCGCCAGGAGGCCAAGGACGACGACACCGAGTCCAGCTGACCGGCCCAGGCCGGAGACGCAAGGAAGGCCCGCCCCGAGAATCTCGGGGCGGGCCTTCCTGCATCAGCGGCTCCGCGTCAGCGGACCGTCACAGGCCCGAGTACGAGTGCTTCCCGTTGAAGATCAGGTTCACGCCGGTGAAGTTGAACAGCACGCAGGCGTAGCCGGCCACGACGAACCAGGCCGCGCGGGACCCGGACCAGCCGCGCGTGGTGCGCGCATGCAGGTAGGCCGCGTAGACCACCCATACGATGAAGCTCCAGACCTCCTTGGGGTCCCAGCCCCAGTAGCGGCCCCAGGCGTCCTCGGCCCAGATGGCGCCGCCGATGAGCGTGAAGGTCCACAGCACGAACGCGACCGAGTTCAGGCGGAACGAGAGCGACTCCAGCGCGCCGGGCGTCGCTGTGTGGTCCAGCCAGCCCCAGTGCCGGCTGCCGAGCATCACCGAGCCGTTGTCGCGGGCGTCGCGCAGGAGCTGCAGCACGGAGGTCACGAACGCGACGGTGAAGATGCCGGTCGCGCAGATGGCGACACCCACGTGGATCACGAGCCAGTACTTCTGCAGCGCGGGCTGCACGCCCATGGCCTCGACGAAGAACTTCTCCTGGGCCAGCACGAGGAACAGCACGCCGAGCCCGGACACGAACGCGCCGAGGAACCGCACGTCGCGCCGGGTGTTCACCCCGACGAACACGGCGACGGCCACGAAGGTGCCCACCAGCGCGAACTCGTACATGTTGGCCCACGGCGTGCGCCCGGCCGCGATGCCGCGGAGCACGATCGCGATCAGCAGCAGCGCCGCCGCCAGCCAGGTCACGGACATCCCGACCCCGGCGAGCTTGCGGCTGACCGGCGCGGCCGGCCCGGCGTCGTCCACCGGGGCGTCGACGGGCGCGTCCTCCACGCCCGCGCCGACGGCGACCTTCTCCCGGCTGCGGGCCGCGTCCCGCGCGTCGACCTTGGCGCCGGACAGGCGCGACAGGTCCACCGCGAACGCGATGAATCCGATGGCGAGCGCGGTCGCCGCCCCCCAGACCAGCAGCACGCTGAGGTTTGCCAGCTCCATGTTCAGTCCTTTTCCGATCCGGTCACGATGCGCGGTTCCTGAGGTTCTCGACGGGCGGCCCCGGGTTCGGGCTCGTCCCCGGTGACGGCCGCCAGTGCCCGGTCGACCTCGGCCTGGAGGCCGGCGTCGTCGCCCCGGGCGAGCCCCGCGACCTCGACCACCGTAGCGCCGTCCGGCCCGGTGTACGCCCGGGCCCAGACGCGGCGGCGCGGGGTGAAGAGCGAGATGGTGAGCCCCCCGAGCGCGAGCAGCGCGAAGACCAGGACGAACGCGAGCGAGGGGTCGTGCCGCAGGTCGAGGGCGACGTAGCGCGGCAGCTCCTCGCCCAGGGTCAGGGTGCCGAGCCCGTCCGGGAGCTCGACGGTCTCACCGGGGCGCGCGAGCACCTTGATGCGCTGCCCCTGGTCGTCGACGGCGGCCGTGAGGTTCGCCGTGTCGAGCTCGTACACGTTCTGCGGCGAGCCGTCGTCGAGGCCGAGGTCGCCCGTGTACACCTCGAGCACGAGCAGCGGGTCCACGGGCTGCGGGAACGCCGAGCGGGCGGACCCGTCCTCGTTCACCTCGGCCGTGGGCAGGAAGTAGCCCACGAGCCCGATCTGGTCGAGCCCGGCCGACACGTCCGGCACCTTCACGACGCCGCGGGACGTGTACATCGTGTCCTCGGGGATGAACGTGACGCGCCCGGAGAAGGCGACCGCGCCGTCGGCGTCGTGCACGGTGATCTCGGGGGCGAAGCCGTTGCCCTGCAGGTAGATCTTGGCGCCGTCGACGACGATCGGGTGGTTCACCTTGATCTGCTCGGGCCGCTCGTCGCCGGACGGCTCGGCCACCGTCACGTGCGCCGTGAAGTCGCGGGCCTGGGCGAAGGCCACGGTGTCGCTCGCGAACTCCGACTCGAAGCGGTCGAGCGTCATCGAGAACGGCACCAGGGACTCGGGGCGGAACCACGAGCCCTTCTCGAAGGTGTCGTAGTCGACGACGGCGTTGGCGAAGCCGCGGCCCTCGGTGACGATCGCCTGGCCGCGGTAGTGCAGCATCTGGCCCGTCGCCACGGAGACGAGCAGGCCCACCAGGGCCAGGTGGAAGACGAGGTTGCCGCTCTCACGCAGGTAGCCGCGCTCGGCGCTCACCGTCGCGGCGGCCGGGCGGACGCCGCGGGCGGCCTCCTCGCCCCGGTCCACGCGGAACAGCGGCAGCCAGGAGAGCTTGCCGCGCAGGCGGGCCGCGACGGCGTCGGCCGCCTCCTCGGGCGTGGCGTCGGTGGTCGCGGTGGCCTTGGCCGGGAACCGGTTGAACCGGGACGGGACGCGCGGCGGGCGGCCGCGCAGGGCGCGGTAGTGCGCCGCCGACCGCGGCAGGATGCAGCCCACGAGCGAGACGAACAGCAGGATGTAGATCGCGGAGAACCAGACCGACGAGTAGACGTCGAAGAAGCCGGCCTTGTCGAGCCACTCCCCCGCGGTCGGGTGGTCGGCGAGGTACTCGATGACGCCGGCGGCGTCCTGGTTGCGCTGCGGCAGCACCGACCCGGGCACGGCCGCCACGGCGAGCAGCATGAGCAGCATGAGCGCCACGCGCATGGAGGTGAGCTGGCGCCACATCCAGCGCAGCGTGCCGACCAGGCCCAGCGTGGGCGCGTTGGGCCGCTGCCGCTTCTCGTCGGACGACGGCGCCTCCGGCGCGGGCTCACCCTGCGTGAACTCGTCCGCGATGCCCTCGGGGACGTACGTGCCTTCCCTGCTGTCGCTGCTGCGGGTACGGCCGGCCATCAGATCACCGTCTCGAATCCACCGATCCAGAGCTGCATGGCCCCGGTGATCTTGGTCCAGAGCCCGGTGACCAGCAGCAGACCGACCAGCACGAGCATGCCGCCGCCGATGCGCAGCGCCGCGAGGCGGTGCTTGCGCAGGAAGTCCAGCATGCGCTCCGAGCTCTGCAGCCCGAGGGCCACGAGCAGGAACGGCACGCCCAGGCCGATGCAGTAGGCGACGCCGAGCAGCGCGCCGCGGCCCGCGGACGCCTCGTCGATCGCGAGCGCCTGCACCGCGCCCAGGGTGGGGCCGATGCAGGGCGTCCAGCCCAGCCCGAAGACGACGCCGAGCAGCGGCGCGCCCCACAGGCCGGCGCGCGGCGTCAGGTGGAACCGGGCCTCGCGCTGCAGGAACGGGACGGCCCCGAGGAACCCGAGGCCGAGCAGGATCACCACGGCGCCGAGCACGCGGATGATCACGTCCTCCCAGCGCACCAGGTAGGCGCCCAGCCCGCCGAACGCGGCGCCGAACGAGACGAACACGACGGTGAAGCCCAGCACGAACAGCGCGACGCCGCCGACCACGCGGCCGCGGGCGGGCTTGGTGCGGGTGCTCACGATCCCGGGGGTGGTCCCGGCCGAGGCGGCCGCCATGCTGCTCACGTACCCGACGTAACCGGGCACGAGCGGCAGCACGCAGGGCGAGGCGAACGAGACGAGGCCCGCGAGCAGCGCCACGGGCACCGCCAGCAGCAGCGACCCGCTGAACGCGGTGCTCGCGAAGCCGCCGCCGACGGCGGTCGCGATCGAGCCGGCGAGCATCAGGCGGCCTCCGCCAGGACCTCGTCGATGAGGGACTCGAGCGTGGAGTGCTCGGCCTGGCCGATGACGCGCGCGGCCACGTTGCCCTCCTGGTCCAGCACCACGGTGGTGGGCACGGCCTGCAGCGGCACGACGCCGTTCAGGCCCGCGATCACCTTGCCGCTGCGGTCCTCGATGCTCGGGTACGGCACCTCGAAGGTGCGCTGGAACGCCTGCCCGGAACCGGCGTCGTCCTCGGTGTTGATGCCGAGGAACTGCACGCCGTCCTTGGTGTTGGCGAGCTCCACGAGGTCGGGGGCCTCCGCGCGGCACGGCGCGCACGAGGCGTACCAGGTGTTGACGACCACCACGTCGCCCGCCCAGCCGGCGGTGTCGACGTCGTTGCCCTCGAAGTCGGTGCCCGCGATGGTGACGGGCCCCTTGCGCTCCCCGACGTCGTACGTCTGGACGGAGCCGTCACCGGAGACGTACCCCTGCCCGACGACGTCGCCCGCGCCCGAGTCCTCGGAACCGCACGCGGCGAGCGAGACGACCAGGCCGAGCACGATGCCGACGACCACTACCCATTGGACCGCCTTGACGGTCTTGCCCCGCATCACGCGCCGGCGACCTTGCTCGCGCCGTCGTACAGCTCGGCCGCGGGTTCCGAGTAGTGCAGGCCCACGAACCGGTCGTCCTCGAAGCGCAGCGACGTCAGCGACGCGAGGTTGCACTGCCGGTTGCGCGGGTCGTGCCAGAGCGTGCCGCCCTCCAGGGCCCGGCGGGTGAGCCAGATGGGCAGCTGGTGGCTGACCAGCACGATCTCGTGGCCCTCCGCAGCGCGGCGCGCGTCCTGCACGGCGCGGCGCATGCGCTCGACCTGCTCCGTGTAGGGCTCGCCCCATGACGGGCGGAACGGGTTCCACATGTGCGGCCAGTTACGGGGGTTCTTCAGCGCCCCGCCGCCGGGTCCGGACACGGCCAGGCCCTCGAACCGGTTGTCGGCCTCGATGATGCGGTCGTCGGTCGCGAGCTCCAGGCCGAAGCCCTGCGCGACGGGGGTGGCCGTCTCCTGCGCCCGCTGCAGCGGGGACGCCACCACGTGGGTCACGTCCCGGCCGGTGCTCGTCAGGTGGTCGGCGACGATCTTGGCCATCGCCTGGCCACGGTCGGACAGCCGGTATCCGGGCAGGCGCCCGTACAGCAGGCCGTCGGGGTTGTACACCTCGCCGTGACGCAGCAGGTGAACCGTCGTGGAAACCATGACCCACAGTCTCCCATCCGACCCTGGGTGCCCGTGACCTCCGGCGAGTGTGCATTACGTCATCTCGCGCCGATCCGGTTTCGCGGACCTACATTCGGCGGAAAGGTTTCGCCATGAAACCGTCGGATGCAAGCAAGGGGGCTCCACATGAGTGAGACAGCATCGCCTGCCATGTATGCGCGCCTGGGTGCCGAGGCGCTCGGCACCTTCGTGCTGGTGCTGGGTGGTTGCGGTACCGCGGTGTTCGCGGCCAACTTCCCCGACGCCGAGACCAACACCGTGGGTGTGGGCTTCCTCGGCGTCGCCCTGGCCTTCGGCCTCACCGTGGTGGTCGGCGCGTTCGCGCTCGGCCCCATCTCGGGCGGGCACTTCAACCCGGCCGTGACGCTGGGGCTGGCGGCGTCGGGCCGGTTCTCGTGGAGCGACGTGGGCGGTTACGTCGTGGCGCAGCTCATCGGCGGCGTGCTCGGGTCCAGCGTGCTCGCGCTGATCGCGCTGGGCGGGCCCGACGGCTACTTCGACGCCGCGCGCGAGTCGGGCTTCGCGGCCAACGGGTTCGGCGAGCACTCACCGGACGGGTTCGGGCTCGGTTCCGCGATCCTCACCGAGACCGTCCTGACCGCCGTCTTCCTCTTCGTCATCCTCGGCGCGACGGCGCGGATCGCGTCCCCCGGCTTCGCCCCGCTGGCGATCGGCCTGTCGCTCACGTTGATCCACCTGGTCTCGATCCCGATCACGAACACCTCGGTGAACCCCGCCCGCTCCGTGGCCACAGCGATCTACGCCGGGGGCTGGGCGTGGGGCCAGCTCTGGGTCTTCATCGTGTTCCCGATCCTGGGCGGCCTGCTCGCCGGGTTCGCGTACCGGCCGATGTTCAGCCGCGTGCTGACGGAGTAGGCCGTCCACCCCGCGCGCGTGTCAGACGTACAGGTCACCTGGGTGACCTGTACGTCTGACACGGGGTTGGCGTCTGACACGGGGTTGGCGAGGCGGTCAGTCGCAGTGGGCCGTGAGGCCCTCCTCCGTGCCGCCCGAGACCTTGGCGGACTCCGCGACCTTGGCCATGATCCGGCCGAGCGCCGCGAACTCCTCGGGGTCCAGGGCGTCCACCAGGATCCGGCGCACCGCGGCGACGTGCCCCGGCGCCGACGTCTCGAGCGCGGTGTAGCCGGCGTCGGTCATGGTGCAGTTGACCCCGCGCCGGTCGCCCTCGGCCGCCTGCCGCGCCACCAGCCCGCGCGCCTCCATGCGGGCGACCGTGTGCGTGAGCCGGCTGCGCGACAGCACCAGGCCGTCCGCGAGCGTCGACATCCGCATGGTGCGCTCCGGCGCCTCCGAGAGCTGCACCAGCAGGCTGTACTCGCCGAGCGAGAGGTCGAGGGACCGGTCGTGCACCGCGCCGAGCGCTTCCACGAACCGGGCGGTGCCCTCGAGATAGTGCCGCCAGGAGCCCTGCTGGTCCTCCGTCAGCCAGAGGTCGGACTCCTCGATCGTCTCCGCTGCCACTTCGCCCACCGCCTTCGTGCTCGCCGAGCTGCCAGGAGGGTGCCCCGGCGCCCCGGTGCCGCCGTCGTCCCCCGGCACCGATGTGATCTGCGACGCTCCGAGCGCCCTCTAGGAATACGTTACGGGACCCGTTATGTTGGAACGCATCAGATCTAGTTGATCCCTCAACTATCTACCTCAACCGCCGCACCCACAAGGAGTCCCCCTGATGGCCACCCCGCTCCCCGCTGGTCTCACCACCGGCACGTACGACATCGACCCCTCCCACACGGCTGCCTCCTTCTCCGTCCGCCACGCCGGCATCGCGAAGGTGCGCGGCAGCATCGCGGTCACCTCGGGCAGCATCACGGTGGGCGAGGACCTGGAGTCGTCGAGCGTCACCGCCGAGCTGGACGCGGCCTCCGTGAGCACCGGCGACGCCGGTCGTGACGGCCACCTGAAGAGCGCCGACTTCTGGCACGCCGACGAGAAGCCGACCTGGACCTTCTCCTCGACCAGCATCAAGGCCGACGGCGACGACTACGTCATCCTGGGCGACCTGACCATCAACGGGATCACCAAGGGCGTCGAGCTCGAGACCGAGTTCACCGGCACCGCCAAGGACCCGTTCGGCAACGACCGCGCCGGCTTCGAGGCCAACCTCGAGGTCAACCGCAAGGACTTCGGCCTCACGTGGAACGCCACGCTGGAGACCGGTGGCTTCCTGGTGGGCGACAAGGTCAAGATCACGCTGGACGTCAGCGCGATCGCCAAGGCCTGAGCCACTCCCCCTGTCGCCGGGTAGGCGGCGCTCCTGATCCTGGTTCAGCAGGCTCCGGACGACCATCATCCTTAGGGATGCGGCCGCCCAGGGCCTGCTGAACCAGGATCAGTCGTTTCCGCGGCAGATCAGACCGCGGCGGCGCGGGTGGCCGCGTGGAACGCCAGGATCTGCAGCTCGCCGCCGACGTCGACGGAGCGCACCACCACGTCGTCCGGCACCTGGAGCGCCACCGGCGCGAAGTTCAGGATCTCCCGGACGCCGGAGCCCACCACGGCGTCGGCCACGTCCTGGGCGCCGTGGCCCGGCAGGGCCAGCACGACCATCGAGACCCGCTCGCGCTCGATGACGTCGGCCACCTCGCGCACGTGCTCCACGGTCACGCCGGCCACCCGCGTGCCGACCACCTCGGGCGAGGCGTCGAGCAGCGCCACGACCTGGAAGCCGCGGGTCGCGTACCCCGAGTAGTTCGCGAGGGCGTGGCCGAGGTTTCCGATGCCGACGATCGCCAGCCGGTGCTCCGTCTCGAGCCCCAGGGCCACGGTGATGTAGGAGGCGAGCGACTCGACGTCGTACCCGACGCCGCGCGTGCCGAACGAGCCCAGGTACGAGAGGTCCTTGCGCAGCTGCGCCGAGCTCACGCCCGACCGCTCGGCGAGCTCCGTCGAGGACGTGAGGTCCACCCCCTCCGCCGCGAGGTCCCGGAGGGCACGCAGGTAGTAGGGCAGCCTCCCCACGGTTGCCGCGGGGACTGTCCCGTCACTGAGCTCGACCACGTGCTGCTCCCCTCCCCGCGACCACTGTGTCGCGGGCGTACGCACACACTGCCTGGACGATCATGCCAGGAGGCGGGCAAGGCGCGCACCGTCCACGCGCCAGAAACCTTGCTGGATCCCGTCCACCTCGAGCACGGGCACGTACTCCCCGTACTTGTCCCGGAGCTCGGGCGTGCTGTCGATGTCCACCTCGCGCCACCGGGCCCCCGAACTCTCGCACACCTGCACGACGACGGCACGTGCGTCCTCGCACAGGTGGCACGCCTCGCGTGTGTACAGGACGACCCGGGTGTCGGCAGCGGTGGTCACGCCCCCGAGGTTACGTCACACGCGGGGCGCCGAACGGTCGGTGTCCGGCAGCCGCCCGTCCGCCCAGCGGACGCCCCAGGCCAGGACGAGGAAGACGACGGCGACGATCGCGGAGTTGGTCACCGCGCCGGCGTACCCGAGCACGTTCACGTCGAGGAACGGGTACGGGTACCAGCCCGTGACGGCCCCGCGGACGAACGTGTAGACCAGCCACGCGACGGGGTAGACGACGGACCACCACACCGTCCGCGCGCTCACGCGCGGCCGCGGCCCCACCAGCAGCCAGGCGACGACGGCGAACACCGGCGCCAGCACGTGCAGCATCACGTTCGACACCATGCCGGCGCCCGTGAGCTCCACGAGCCCCCGCAGCACCGTGTTGTAGACGATGCCGGTGACGGTGATGCACAGCAGGGCGTCGAGGCGCAGCACCCGGAACAGCGGACCGTCCCGGCGCGGGTCGAGCGCGAGCGCGAGCGACACCCCGCCGATCAGCAGGTTCGACTGGATCGTGAAGTAGCTGAACAGCCGGACGATCCGCTCGGCGTGCGTGGGGGCCAGCCCGGCGCCCCCGGTGAGGGCCACGACGAGCTCGATGCCGAAGCCGCCGAGCGCGAGCACGGCGACCAGCAGGTGGAGGAATCGCGCGAGGGTGGCTCGCTCCGGTGTCCCGTAGTCGTGCGTCACCCCCCGGTTTTACCACGGTTGCTCATGCTTGCCCCATGGCAACTTGTGGGGTGCGACACGCGGATAGAGTGACCTCCATGCCGTCGACGCACCCCTCGTCCGCCACCGCGGCGTTCTTCGACGTCGACAACACGATCATCCGCGGTGCGAGCGCCTTTCACCTGGCCAAGTCGGCGTACCAGCGCAAGTTCTTCGGTACGCGGGACATCCTCCGGTTCGCCCTGATCCAGGCGCGGTACCTGCTCTGGGGCGAGAACCGGGAGGAGATCGACCAGGTGCGCGACCGCGCCCTCTCGCTCATCGCCGGCCGCAGCGTCGCGGAGATCGCCACCCTCGGCGAGGAGGTGTGGGACGCCGTCCTGTCGCTGCGGATCTACCCCGGCACGCGCCGGCTGCTCGACGAGCACATCGCCGCCGGCCACCAGGTGTGGCTGGTGACCGCCACGCCGGTCGAGATCGCGCAGCTCATCGCCCGCCGGCTGGGCGCCACGGGCGGGCTCGGCACGGTGGCCGAGCACAAGGACGGCTTCTACACGGGCCGCCTCACGGGCGACCTGATGCACGGCCAGGCCAAGGCCGACGCCATCGTCGAGCTCTCCGCGACCCAGGACATCGACCTCGACGAGAGCTACGCCTACGGCGACTCGCTCAACGACCTGCCGATGATGCGGTCCGTGGGGCACCCGTGCCCCATCAACCCCGACCTGCGCCTGCGCCGGCACGCCCAGGAGGTCGGGTGGCCCATCCGCGAGTTCCGCGGGCGGTCGCAGCGGGCGGCCGGGCGCGGGGTCCGGACGGCGTCGTGGGCCGGCGCGGCGTGGGTGCTCGGCCTGGTGCTGCGGGCCGCCCGACGCCGGCTGCGGGGGCACTAGCCGGCCTGTTCGCCGGCGGCACCGGTGGTGGCCGCGCTCGCGGCGGCTTCGGCGGCCGACGCGAAGGTGCGGATCAGCGGGTTCTGGTCCGCCGTCCGCCAGGCGAAGGCCCACTGGCAGGCCGGCGCGTCCCGGACCGGGACGTAGACGAGGCCCGGGCGCGAGTAGTAGCGCGCGGCCTCGGCGGCTGCGGCGACGACGGCGTCCCCGCTCATCACCGCCTTGAGCTGGTCGTCCCAGCTCGTGACGAGCGGGCCGCGGGCGACCAGCCGCCCGGACGGGGTTCGGAATGGCTGGAAGGTCTGCTCCATGGAGGCCGGGATCGGCGAGTCGTGCGACACGAAGGTCAGGTCGCCGAAGTCCTCCAGGCCGATGGACTCGCGGCCGGCGTACGGATGGGTCGCGACCATGGCCACGACGATCGGTGACGTGTGGGTGATGCGGCCGACCGTGAGGTCGGGCTCGCGCACCGGCAGCCACACGTGGGCCACGTCGACCTCGCCGGCCCGCAGCGGGGTGAGCGGGTCGACGGGGTTGATGTCGCGGTGCTGGAGGCGGACGGTCGGGTAGCGGTTCCGGAAGTCCGAGATGACGTGGTCGATCATCCAGCCCTGGATGCCGATGGTGCCGAGCGTGAGGGTGCCCGTGACGTCGCGCGCGGCGGCCGCCGCCTCCTCGATCGCGTCCGTCATCTGCTGGTAGGCGGGGCGGAGGCTCTGGTACAGCCGGTCACCGGCCGGGGTGAGCCGGACCGTCCGCGACGTGCGCTCGAACAGCGCGGTGCCGATGCGGCGCTCCTGCTTCTTGATCACGTGGCTGACCCGGGACGGGGTGACGTGCAGCCGCTGGGCGGTCCGCCCGAAGTGGAGCTCCTCCGCCAGGGTCAGGAAGATCTCGATGTCCCGCAGCTCCATCGCAGTCCCGTCGCCGTCGTGAACCAGACGCTCATCGGCGCGTCCGCGCGGCGCGCATCAATGACCCGGCGGGCAACGCTACCTTGCCGGACTCGCCGTTGATCCCGTGGGACGCCGGGAGCAGGCTGCTCGGTGCCGCACCGCCGGCAGCCGCCGAACAGCACCGTTTCGCGGCAGGCCCCCAGAAAGAGGAAGTCATGACCATCGAGCACCCCACCTGGTCCGGCCTGGTGCCGATCGACGACACGGCCCTGGCCGTGACCGACACCGGTGGCACCGGCACCCCGATCGTCTACCTCAACGGCCAGTTCGCGACCCAGGGCTACTGGCGCCGGACCATCACCGAGCTGGGCGACGAGTGGCGCCACATCACCTACGACGAGCGCGCCCGCGGCCGGAAGTCCCGCACGTCGGCCGACTACTCCTTCGAGACCGCCGTGCGCGACGTCGACGCCGTCCTCGCCGCGCGCGGCGTCGACCAGGCGCTGGTGGTGGGCTGGTCCTACGGGGCGTTCATCGCCGCGCACTGGGCCAGCCGCAACCCGCAGCGTGCCCTCGGCGCCGTCCTGGTCGAGGGCGCGGAGCCCAACGACTGGCTGGACGACGCCCTCGAGGTGCGGATCCGCAAGCTGTTCCGGCTGCTGACCCCGGTCACCTGGCTGCTGCGCCCGACCGGCCTGACGCCGCGGCTGAGCGCCGCGCAGCAGGCCGAGAGCAACATCGAGCTCGGCAGGATCGCCCGGGAGAGCGCCCTGGGCCCGGTGCTCGACGCGATCGCCGTCCCGACGCGCTACGTGCTGGCCTCGGGCGCGTCCCTGGGCAGCAAGGGGGACGAGCAGGAGAAGATCCGCGCCAGCCTCGACCCGGCCCTCGAGCGCAACCCGAACCTCGGGATCAGCGCGAAGGTCGCCAGCAACCACGACTGGATCCTGCGCAAGGACTTCCGCGCCGTCGCGGACGCCGTCCGCGAGGTCGCGTCCCTTGCCCCCGAGCGGTCGCCCGAGGCCCGGTAGCCCTAGGCCCGCCGGCCCGGCCGCCGGGCGCGGCCGGCCCTCCCCGGGAACGAAGAAGGCCCGGCCCCTCGAGGGGCCGGGCCTTCTTCGTTCCCGG